>CAYJHO010000010.1:0-39181 GCA_964369945.1 uncultured Lachnospiraceae bacterium | reverse complement strand
TATGATGAGGATTTGTTTGTAGGCATTCTATTTACAATAGAATCTGAGGATACGTTGTTTGTGTTTTATATTGCAGTAAATGATGAAATTCATTCAAAGGGGTATGGCTCAGAGTTATTGCAAGTGTTATTCCATAAATATCCAGATAAATCAATAAGTTTATTCATTGAAACTATGGATGATAAGACTGCATCTAATTATGAGCAGCGTGTGAAAAGACTTGCTTTTTATGAGAAAAATGGATTACTACATACTGGAATAAGTGCTGGATTCAAAACTCCCTTTGTCGACATCTTATCAACTGATAAGGAATACGATAGAACAAAGGCTAAAAAACTTATGAAGTTTATGCCAATGAAAATATTTTAGCAGGATAGTAAGAAGTTAGTTGAGTAGATTTCTGTGAAATACAATGATTTTAAAGCACTTGACAGTAATTCATTCCCTTGATAGAATACCTAGGTACTGTATCCGTTCGGAACAGGAACATTATTTAGGAGGGCATATATCTATGCAAAACAAAAAAACAGTTCAGATGGCACAGACGGCTATACTGATCGCAATCATCTTGGTGATGTCATTTACACCAATTGGCTACTTAAACATAGGGCCATTAGCAATTTCCTTGATTACTATTCCCGTAGCAATAGGGGCAATGGTGATAGGGCCAGGAGCAGGAGCAATCTTAGGAGGAGTGTTTGGCTTGACTAGCTTTTACCAATGTTTTGGCTTGGCACCATTTGGCGCAGCACTATTGGCGATCAATCCTTTCTTTACTTTTCTTGTATGCGTACCAACCAGGATTTTATTGGGATATCTAACAGGAGTGATTACGAAACTTATCTTAAAAGCTGATAAAACAAAAACCGTTACCTATTTTGTAGCAGGAGCGATTGCAGCTTTATTGAACACAATGTTCTTTATGGGAGCTTTGATGATTTTCTTCTGGAATACAGATTATATTCAATCCTTTAATGCAGCAGGCTTAAATATGTTTGGATTTGTCCTTATGTTTGTAGGTGTAAACGGTCTATTAGAAATTCCGGCTACCTCAATTATTGCAGGAAGTGTTTCCAAAGCAGTAGTAAAATATATTAAATAATAACATGCAACAGATGTGAAAATGTCTGTTGCATATTTTTTTGTCTTTTTGTAATACTAAATGTAAGAGCAAAAAAGTAAGAGGTGACTATGGATATCAGTAAAAGTAATGTAAGGAGAAGTAGAACAAGAGAATTACATCAACCAGTTTATATTTTGTCAGGAGCTGGTATTGTGGGAAAGAAGGAGGGGGAAGGCCCCTTTGGTAAACAGTTTGATCAAGTAATAAAAGATGGTCTCTTAGGTCAAGCCGATTGGGAAACAGCAGAAAGCGAATTGCAGAGAAAAGCATTAGCGACAGCGATGGTTAAGGCTGAAATATTTGCCGTTGATATTGATTGTATGTTTGCTGGAGATTTACTAAGTCAATCCACTGCGTCTTCTTTTGGGCTGGTGGAGTTTGCCATTCCACATTATGGAATCTATGGTGCTTGTTCTAATTGTGGGGAGTCCCTTGCCTTAGGTTCTATTATGGTTTCAGCTGGCTATGCAAAGATAGTAGCTGCTGTAACCAGCTCTCACTTTGCTAGTGCTGAAAAAGAGTTTCGATATCCATTAGCCTATGGGAGCCAAAGACCACTTTCGTCAACTTGGACTGTAACAGGGAGCGGTGCATTCCTTCTAGGAAGTGAGAAAAGAGAAGCTTGTTTAGGAAAGATTACGGCAATTACCATGGGAGAAATGGTAGATCCTGGAATAAAAGATTTTCAAAATATGGGGGTTTGTATGGCACCAGCTGCAGCCCTAACGATTCTCTCTGCAATAAAGGAACTTCCCTATGGATTAGAAGGCTTTGATAAGATTATCACAGGTGATTTGGGATCCGTAGGTTCGAATGCCCTTTATGATCTATTAAGAAAAGAGGGGGTTGAAATTGAGGAGAAGCATTTAGATTGCGGACTCTTAATCTACGATAGAAATTCCCAAGATGTTCATGCTGGAGGAAGTGGATGTGGCTGTAGCGCCACCATGCTAAGTGCATTTATTTTAAATGAAATCAAACGCGGAATATGGAAGAGAGTACTATTTGCCCCAACGGGAGCTTTACTTAGTAAGGTGAGAAGTCAAGAAGGGATGTCAATTCCAGGAATCTCTCATGGGGTAGTCATTGAAAGTTTATAGAGAATACATTATAATAGAGCAAAACACTAAGGATGGAATAAAACATGATAAGAAAAATGCAAGCATCGGATGAAGCAATGCTTCACCTGATATGGAAAGCTTGTTTTGGTGATAGTGATACCTATATTGAAGCTTTCCTTCGCTTTATTTCCAAAGAAGGAGCTCTGTATATATTAGAAGAAGATGGACAAATTGTTAGTATGCTTAGTTTACTTCCATGCTATTATAAGGGAACAGAACATGCACAATATATGTATGGAGTTGCGACAATTCCAAGGATGCAACATAAAGGTTATAGCTCGAAACTGATGCAAGAGGTAATTACTATTTGCAAGAAAAAGGGAGAGATGGTTTTGCTAGTTCCTAGTAGGGATGAACTAATTCCTTTTTATGAAAAGCAAGGGTTTGCTGTTTTTGGCAGTATGTTTTCTTGTAAAATAGAAGAAATTGCTACTAGTACAGTAGAAATAGAAAAGGCAAAGGCATGTATTGAAAACCTAGAATTAGGAGAATATAAACGCTTACGGGATAATTTTCTAATGGAGAGAAATCACGGAGTGCTTTGGGAGAGCTCAATATTAAAGTTTATGTTAGAAGATTTACAAGAACAAGGTGGAGAGATTCTAGTTGTGCAGGTAGATGGGGAAGCGATTGGTCTATGGGTAATGCCAGAGGAAGAAGGGCTTTATGTAATCGAAGTTACAGCAGAGGGAACTAGGGCATATGAAGCCATTCGTCTGTTGTGTATGGCAAGAGAAAAGACGGCAAGGTATCGGATACAATCGTCAACAAAGATAGGACAAGGAAAAGTATGGACTGCCTTGTGTAGTGAAGAAATACAAGGGGAAGAGGCAAAGCTCGGGTATTTGAATTTAGTATTGGATGAGTAGGAGGATGCCATGAAACGAAAAATGGAATTTAAAATGGAACGACAAGGATTATTAGAAGTGGGGCAGAACATAACAGTTACAGAGGGGATTTTGCCAAGTAATGTATATTATACTATTGACCCTTCCTTAGCCATGTCAAGTAATTATACCTTTACGGAGCGAATGGCAAGTAGAGAAGGGGTAGTGGTAAATATTGAGCAAAATCCAAAAGGATATTATGTAACTTGTGAATTTGAAGAAACGGCAGAATAGGGGGAACGTATATGGACTATATCATAGCTTTTTTGGTAGGTGGAAGTATTTGTGCCTTGGTACAAATCTTAATGGAGAAAACAAAATTAATGCCAGGTCGCATTATGGTACTCTTGGTGGTGGTAGGAGTAGCACTAAGTGCCTTAGGCCTTTTTGCACCATTGAAAGAATTTGCCAGTACAGGAGTGACAGTTCCTCTGATTGGGTTTGGCCACTTGCTTATGGAAGGTGTGATAGAAGCCGTTGATCGAGATGGATTTATGGGGATCTTTTCTGGCGGATTTGAAGCCGCAGCTGTGGGGTGCAGTGCGGCCTTACTTTTTGCATTATTGGTAGCTATTGTTTCTAAACCAAAGATGAAACTTTGATTAATCAAAGAGTATTTGTTGCTCGGTTAGAAAAGCTTTTAAGTAGTTGTCCCAGATGGTTTCATAACTTTTATCAGGGGTAAAACTAGCATAGTTCACACAGGTGGTTAGAAAAGCGCGACTGCCATCAAATTTGATATTTAAGATAAAGGATTTGATGCCAACTTGTTCTGGGTCCACAGAAAATAGTTTGTGGATTAAGCCTGGGTCTAGGTGCATGATGATTTTGAAGGCAAGAGGCGTTTTCTTTCCTTTAATTAAAGAAAACAGTGTGGACTTAATATGTTTCCACTGAATATAATCGTAGGGGCAGATATTTTGCTCCTTTTCTTCTGCAGAATAAAAGCCTAGATTATGCTTTCCGTCGATGACATAACTGACCCCCATTTGAAGGGTAGCTTCAATTAAGAGAAAATCGTCAAAGCTTTTATTGACTAAGAGTTTTTCCATGAAAATTTTAAGTTCCTTTATTTTTACAGTTAACATTTCGAAATCCCTTCTTATATAAATAATTTCTTAACTTCATGGTAACAGAAAATTAAGAAAATTCCAAGAAAAATTGTGAAAAATTTAAGTATGACTTTACATATATCTAGTTATCATGTATGATGAATGTAGTAATGAAAACTACATTCGATGTAGGGAGAGGAAGTTTGTTATGGGGTTTAGAATTGTGTTAGATAGTTGTTGTGAGATACCAGCAGAGCATAAATTAAATGATAAATTAGTGGTAGTTCCATTTGGTCTAGAAGTGGGAGAGGATTTTATTACAGATGATGAAAATTTCAATCAAGCAGAATTTCTGAGAAAGATTGCAGCTTACCCAGGTTGTCCAAAATCAGCTTGTCCTTCTCCAGAGAATTTTTTGCAGGCTTTTGAGGGAGAATGTGATAGAATTTATGTCATTACAATTTCTAGTGAATTGAGCGGTTGTTATAATTCCGCAGTATTAGCAAAGAATATGTATGAAGAAGATGGAGGAACGAAGAAGGTACACATTGTGGATTCCCTATCAGCAAGTGCAGGAGAAACCATTCTTTTAATGAAGTTATTAGAATTAGAGGCTAATAATTTGCCTTTTGAAACCATCGTAGAAGAAATCACAAAGTATCGAGATGAACATAGTATTTACTTTGTATTGGATAATTTAGAGACGTTGAGAAAAAATGGAAGGTTGTCTAGTGTTAAGGCTGCCATTGCCACCACACTGAAGATCAAACCTGTTATGACAGCGAAGAAGGGGATTATTGAGCAAAGTGGCCAAGCAATAGGCTCTAAGAAGGCGCATTCTAAGTTAGTAGAGAGCTTTTTAACAGAGTTAGGTGGACGGGTAAGTGATATATCAAAGCGTCCTATCGTGATTGCCCATTGTAATGCACCAGATGCAGCCTTATTTATAAAGAAGGCATTTGAAGCTAAAGTTCCAGGCGTTAAGGTTATCATTAACGATACGAGAGGCTTAAGTAGTCTCTATGCCAATGATGGAGGGGTTATTGTAGCTGGATAACTACAATAAGCCCAAAGAGTGGCATAAAAGGGCAATAAGTCCTAGAAATTGTGCTAGTGCAATCATAGGAATGCCTAGATAGAAATAAAGCTTCTTTGTTTTGTGGCGAAAGGTCATCATACCTGCAACAGAGCCAATACTTCCACCAAAGATAGCAGTAGCAAATAAAAACGCTTCCGATAATCGGAAAGCGTTTTTTTTCGCCTTATTTTTGTCAATGCCCATAGCAGCAAAGGCTACTATGTTCATAATAGCAAATGCGCTAAGGATAAGGATACCTAGGCTCATTACTTGCTGTTAGCCTCAGCCATTTTCATAGCACGAACTTTGCAAGATAGTCCGAATAAGTTGATAAACCCTTCTGCATCATGGTGATCGTATAAATCTCCAGTTTTGAAAGAAGCGATATCTTCATTATAAAGTGTGTAAGGAGAGGTTGTTCCAGCTTTGATGATATTTCCTTTGTAAAGTTTGAACTTTACTTCACCAGTTACATATTGTTGAGTTGAAGTAATGAAAGCTTGGATCGCTTCTCTTTTAGGAGTAAACCATTTTCCTTCATAAACAACATCAGCAAATTTATTACCCATTTCTTTCTTTAAGGTATAAGTATCACGGTCAAGAATTAATTCTTCTAATTGCTGATGAGCTTCCATTAAGATAGTTCCACCTGGAGTTTCATAAACACCTCTGGATTTCATTCCAACCACACGATTTTCAACGATATCAACAATACCAATACCATGTTTTCCACCTAGTACATTTAATTCAGTAATGATTTCTGCCACTGTCATTTTCTTTCCGTTTACCGTAGTAGGAACACCTGCTTCAAAGGTCATGGTTACATATTCACCTTCGTTTGGAGCCTTTTCTGGTGTTGTACTTAGTACTAATAAGTGATCATAGTTTGGCTCAACAGCAGGGTCTTCTAGTTCTAAGCCCTCGTGGCTAATGTGCCAGAGATTACGATCACGGCTATAAGAAGTATTTGCTGAAAAAGGAAGGTGAATGCCATGAGCTTCGCAGTATTCGATTTCAGCTTCACGAGAATCCATACCCCATTTGTCACTTCTCCAAGGCGCGATAATCTTTAGATCTGGAGCAAGTGCTTTGATACCTAACTCAAAGCGGATTTGATCGTTACCTTTTCCAGTAGCACCATGACAAATAGCAGTTGCACCTTCTAATCTAGCAATTTCTACTAATCTCTTAGCAATTACTGGTCTAGCCATAGAAGTTCCTAATAAATATTTGTTTTCATAGACTGCATATGCTTGTACACAAGGAACAATGTAATCATCACAAAACTCATCTACAACATCTTCTATATATAATTTCTCTGCACCACTTAATTTAGCACGCTCTTCTAGACCGTCTAATTCTTCGCCTTGTCCACAGTCGATACAACAGCAAATAACATCGTAATCAAAGTTCTCCTTTAGCCAAGGGATAATTGCAGTAGTATCCAAACCACCTGAGTAAGCAAGTACAACTTTTTCTTTCATGATAAAATCTCCTTTGTTTTATATTCTTACATTACTATATAGCGAAATCAAGAAAAAATCAACTAAAAATTAAAAAAGATGCATAAATATAAAATTTGCTTGCATAAAAGTGCCAAATAGTGTATAAATATACATATTGATTTTGAAGGTTCTTAATTGTACAATGATGATATAAAGAATAGAAAGAAGGAAAGTAAGATGATAAAGGTTGGGATTATTGGAGCTACTGGCTATGCGGGGAGTGAACTAGTTAGGATACTATTACAGCATAAAGAAGTGGAGATTGTATGGTATGGCTCTAAGAGCTATGTAGAGGAATCCTACAGTAGTATTTATAGAAACTTTTTTAAGGTGATTTTTGATATTTGTAAGGGGGATGAAATGGAGCAATTAGCGGATGAGGTGGATGTGATTTTCACGGCAACTCCGCAAGGATATTGTGCATCTTTATTAACAGAAGAAGTTTTGGGAAAAGTTAAAATCGTAGATTTATCAGCAGACTATAGGTTAAAAGATGTAGCTACTTATGAGCAGTGGTATGGAATCAAACATAAAGCACCAGAGTTTTTAGAGGAAGCTGTGTATGGACTTTGTGAAATCAATAGAGAACAAGTAAAAGAAGCTAGAATCGTAGCAAACCCAGGTTGTTATACAACCTGTAGCATATTATCTTGCTATCCCTTAGTAAAGGAAGGTTTGATTGAAGTAGATAGCTTAGTAATTGATGCAAAATCAGGAACTAGCGGTGCCGGAAGAGGGGCCAAGGTAGATAACTTATATTGTGAAGTAAACGAAAGTATCAAGGCTTATGGAATAGCGAGCCATAGACATACGCCTGAAATTGAAGAGCAATTAGGCCTAGCTTGTGGCGAAGAAATACGATTAAATTTTACGCCACACTTAATTCCAATGAATCGAGGAATATTAGCAACTTCTTATGCAAAGTTGAAAAAAGTAGATGGAAAATTACCAAATTATGATATAATTAGGAGTGCATACGAAAAATTCTATGGGAAAGAAGCCTTTGTTCGTTTATTAGACAAAGGAGTGATGCCTGAGACGAGATGGGTAAAGGGTTCTAACTTTATAGATATTAATTTCGTGATTGATGAAAGGACTGGCAGAATCATAGTGATAGGAGCCATTGATAATTTGGTAAAAGGAGCAGCAGGGCAGGCAGTTCAGAATATGAATATCCTTTTTGGTCTAGCGGAGACTGAGGGGTTACAATTAATTCCTATGATGCCATAAAGAGGTTTAAGGTTATGCAATTACATTTTGAAGACGTAGTAAAGAATCCATCGGTTAATGCCTACATAAAAAAGGCAGATGAGTCACTCATCGCAATGGGGTATACAGAACACAGTTATGCTCATGTGATGAAAGTAGCAATATTAGCAGAAAAAATATTATTAGAGTTGGGCTATGACAAAAGAGAGGCTGAACTAGCAAAGATTGCAGGTTACTTGCATGATATAGGGAATGTTATTAACCGTGTAGATCATGCACAATCAGGAGCTGTTATGGCATTTCGTATTTTAGATACCATGGGATTTGAAGCAGATGAAATAGCAACGATTATTACTGCCATAGGAAATCATGATGAGTCTACGGCATTTCCGGTAAATCCGGTAGCAGCAGCACTTATTTTGGCAGATAAAACAGATGTAAGATATACCCGAGTTAGAAATGAAGATAGAAGTACTTTCGATATTCATGATAACGTAAATTTTTCGGTAAAGGAAGCTATCGTTAGTGTAGAAAAAGATGAATTTATTCAGTTAAGTTTAAGGGTAGACACCAGTGTATGTGTAATCATGGATTATTTTGAGATTTTCTTAGGGCGTATGAGTCTTTGTAGAAAAGCAGCAGAACGCTTAGGCTTAGAGTTTAGGCTTAATATTAATGAACAACAACTGATTTAAGGAGAATATTTGATGGTACTTAGAGCAATGAAAATAGAAGATTATGAGGAAGTGTTTCAGCTTTGGGAATCCATCAAAGGTTTTTCCATTCGTAGTGTAGACGATTCTTTTCAAGGAATCGAAAAATTCCTAATCAGAAATCCTGACTTAAGTGTTGTTGCAGTAAATGAAAACGGTCAAATTATTGGAACCATACTTTGTGGACACGATGGAAGGCGAGGAGGCTTTTATCATGTTTGTGTAAAGGAAGAATATAGACATTTAGGGATTGGACACAAAATGGTAGAAGTATGTACAAAGAACTTGCAAAAAGAAGGCATCAACAAAATCAATTTGATTGCCTTTACCAAGAATAAAGTAGGGAATGCCTTTTGGAAGATGCTACATTGGAAATCTAGAAGTGATGTAAATTATTATGAGCAAAATTTGAATGAGGCAAATACAACCTATATGGTGGAATAGGAGCAGAGATAAACATGAAATTGATAGAGGGTGGAGTTACAGCTGCTAAAGGTTTTTTAGCAGCAGCAGTAGAGGCGAACATTAAATATAAAGATCGTTTGGATATGGCAATTGTTTATAGTGAAGTAGATGCTAAAGTAGCAGGTGTTTTTACTAGAAATGTGGTAAAGGCTGCCCCAGTACTTTGGGATCAACAAATCGTAAAGGAAAGCGCAGTAGCAAGGGCTGTAGTGATTAATTCAGGAATAGCCAATGCTTGTACTGGTGCACAAGGAATGGAGTACTGCGAAGAATCAGCAGCACAGATGTCTAAACATTTCCAGATTCCAAAGGACAGTGTTTTGGTTGCCTCTACAGGAGTGATAGGAATGCAATTAAAGATGGATCGAATTGCATATGGAATAGAACAAATGGCAGGACAATTATCACCAGAACTTGCAGCAGGTACAAAAGCAGCTGAGGCTATTATGACAACCGATACGGTAAGTAAAGAAGTAGCAGTAGAGGTAGAAATTGCAGGAACAACAGTAAGAATCGGAGGCATGTGTAAGGGTTCGGGAATGATTCATCCAGATATGTGCACTATGCTAGGCTTTATTACAACCGACATCAATATCAGCAAAGAGCTCTTAGAGGAAGCATTAAAGACAGATGTAGATGATACCTTTAATATGGTTTCTGTAGATGGGGATACTTCCACCAATGATACTGTATTACTCTTTGCCAATGGTATGGCAGGAAATCCAATGATTACCACAAAGGATAACGATTACGATATCTTTGTGGAAGCCCTTCATTATATCAATGAAGAGTTATCTCAAAAAATAGCAGGAGACGGGGAAGGTGCAACCGCTCTTTTTGAGACAAAGGTCATTCATGCAGATACCAAAGAAAATGCAAGAACACTTGCAAAATCTGTCATTTGTTCTTCGCTAACCAAGGCTGCTATCTTTGGACACGATGCTAACTGGGGAAGAATTCTTTGTGCTTTAGGCTATAGTGGAGCCAACTTTGATCCAGAACATGTGGAATTATTCTTCCAATCAGAGACAGGAAAGATACAGATTTTTAAAGATGGTTGTGCTACCGATTATAGTGAAGAAGAGGCAACCCGCATTTTATCAAGCGAAAAGGTTACCGTATTAGTAGATATGAAAATGGGAGAAGAGAGTGCAACCGCGTGGGGCTGTGACTTATCTTATGATTATGTAAAAATAAATGCAGATTATAGATCTTGATGGAGGGCATATGGAACAGAGTTTAAAAAAAGCAGAAGTTTTAATTGAAGCACTACCGTATATACAAAAGTACAATCGTAAAATCGTGGTTATCAAGTACGGCGGTTCAGCGATGAGTAATGAATTACTACAAAAGAATGTAATCAAAGATGTTGCCCTTTTAAAATTGGTTGGATTTAAACCAATCATCGTACATGGCGGTGGAAAAGAAATCAGTAAATGGGTAGAAAAAGTAGGGATGGATTCCGAATTTATTAATGGCCTACGTGTTACAGATAAAGATACTATGGAAATTGTAGAAATGGTATTGAATAAAGTAAATAAGCGCTTAGTAACTATGGTACAAGAATTAGGGGTGAATGCTGTAGGGGTAAGTGGAAAAGATGGCAGGCTACTTACGGTAGAGAAGAAACTATCTGGCGGCCAAGATATTGGTTATGTAGGACATATTACAGAGGTAAACCCAAAGGTATTATATGACATGTTGGAAAAGGACTTTTTACCGATTGTTGCACCCATAGGATTAGATGAAAACTTTGAAGAGTATAATGTAAATGCAGATGATGCTGCTTGTGCCATCGCAAAAGCAGTAGGTGCAGAGAAGCTAGCATTCTTAACAGACATCGAAGGTCTATATCGCGATATTAACGATAAGGATTCCTTTATTTCTAGATTAACAGTAAACCAAGCAGATGAACTTATTAATGATGGATTAATTGGTGGAGGGATGTTACCTAAAATCAATAACTGCACAGATGCCATTCGCCATGGTGTAAAAAGGGTGCATATTTTAGATGGACGAATTCCGCATAGTCTATTGTTAGAAATTTTTACAGACCAAGGGATCGGAACTGCCATTGTAGCAGAGCATGAAATAGAGGGAGAATAGAATGAACTATATAGAGCAAGCGGAAAATACGTTGCTTCGCACTTACAATCGATACCAAATCGTATTAGATAAAGGCGAAGGTGTATATTTATATGATATAACTGGTAAGAAGTATTTAGATTTTGTTTCTGGCATCGCTGTATTTGCCTTAGGGTATGGAAATCAATCCTTTAACGATGCCTTAAAAGCACAGATTGATAAGTTGATTCATACGTCTAATTTCTTTTATAATGTACCAGCCATCGAAGCAGGAGAAAAGCTATTAAAGGCGAGCAAAATGGATCGCGTATTCTTTACAAATTCTGGAACAGAAGCGATGGAAGGTGCTCTTAAAACTGCCATGAAGTATTATTACAACAAAGAGCAGTCAAACGATTATGAAATCATTGCGATGGAACATTCTTTTCATGGGAGAAGTTTAGGTGCTCTTTCTATTACAGGGAATCCTAAATATAGAGAGGCTTTTATCAAAGACAATGGGCAAGTAAAGTTTGCAAAGTTAAATCAATTTGACACAGTACTAGATCAAGTAACCGATAAAACTTGTGCTATTGTATTAGAAACAGTACAAGGTGAAGGTGGAATATATGCTTGTGAGAAAGAGTTCTTACAAAAAGTCAGAGAGCTTTGCAATGAAAAAGATATTTTACTTATTTTGGATGAAATTCAATGTGGAATGGGAAGAACAGGTACCATGTTTGCCTATGAGTCCTATGGAATTTTACCAGATATTATGACTTGTGCAAAAGCGCTAGGTTGTGGTGTTCCAGTAGGAGCCTTTTTAATGACAGAAAAAGTTGCCAGTCATTCCTTAGTTCCAGGAGACCATGGGACCACATACGGAGGGAATCCTTTGGTATGTGCCGCGGTGTCTAAGGTCTTTGATCTATATGAAGAAGAGAATATTTTAGAACAGGTACGCCAAGTAGGATCTTATTTAGAAACCCAAGTGAAAGCTCTATCAAAAAGACAAGCATCGATTGTAGATACAAGAGGTTTAGGACTTATGCAGGGAATTGTTATGGAAGAAGCCGTGGCACCAATCATTGCAAAAGCTCTAGAGAAAGGTTTGATATTAATCAATGCAGGAACAAATATTATTCGATTAGTTCCACCTCTAATAGTGACAAAAGAGGAAGTTGATGTTATGATAAGTATCTTAGAGACTTGCATCGAGGAATGTAAGTAGAAGGGTACGGTTATGAGAAATGAGAAAAGCAATTCGTTATATGATTATGTTTGTCCTATTTTTGGGCGTTATTTATACAGGGTTTAACTTATATTTATATTTTTATTCAGGAGAATCAGACTTTGAAGTAGAGAGTAAGGAAAATATTATTTTTTGGTATACAGATGAGAGTATGGGAAATTATTATAATAATGCAGCAAGTACTTATAATAAAAACCATAATGTTACCATCATTCCAACCTTAATGAAGGGGAGTGAGTATATTGAACAAATTTATGAAGCATCGATTCAAGGAGAAATGGCTCCTGATTTTTATGCAATTAGCAATGAGGAACTAGAGAAAGCGTATTTGGCAGGATTAACAATTCCCATAGAACAGGATGCAGGGATAGAAAGTCGTTTTCCAGAAATTGCTTTACAAGCAGTAAGTTATGATGGGAAATTGCAAGGCTATCCTTTGTATTATGAAACTAGTGTATTTGTTTATAATAAAAGTTATCTAGATGCTATGGAGGGAGTAAGTGTACCTACCACCGTCGAGGAGTTATTAGCGTTAGCGAACCAAATGGATGCACCAGAAGGGGTAGAAGCTATCTTTAAATGGGATGTAAGAGATGTCTTTTATAATTATTTTTATGTAGGCGAATATATGAATGTAGGTGGCATATCGGGAGATGATGTAGAACAGATTGATATCTTAAATGAGAATACCATTGCTGGGCTAGAAACCTTTCAAAAGCTAACGAACTTCTTCTATATTGATCCGGATGAAGTAACGGCAGAGGGAATTGTTCAAGATTTTATAGATGGCAAAATTCTGTTTACGATTGTAGATACGAATGGTGCAAAGGAGATTGAAGATGCAAAAGCGGATGGATTTATGACCTATGATTACGAGTTCGCTACAATCCCAAATCCAAGTGACACCCTTTTAGGTAGTTCCCTATCGGTAACCAATGCTTTAGTCATTAATGGCTATTCCGATCAAAAAGCTGTTTCAGAAGATTTTATCCAATTCTTAACTTATGAATTCTCAAGTGACTTATATGAAAAAACAGGAAACCTAGCAGCCAACAATAGTTTTGTGGAGACTTCTCATATGGAACAAATATTTATGCAAGAGTACGAAGATTCCGTATCTATGCCTAAGATGATGGCAACTAGCAATTACTGGATGTTATTGGAAAATGTATTCTTCCAAATTTGGGAAGGTGCAGATATTAGCACAGAATTGCAGAAGTTACAAGATACACTTTTAAATCAAATAGCACAATAGGAAACATAAAAACCAATTTTTTGGAAAAACTACTAAAAAGATTTTTAGGAGGACACCATGATTGGTTTTTTAATTGCAATAATTTCTGGAATGTTAATGAGCATCCAAGGAGTGTTTAATTCACAGGTCACGAAGGCAACAGGGGTATGGACAGCTGCAAGTTTTGTTCAGTTTTCTGCCCTTTTGGTTTGCTTAGTGGCTTGGTTTATAACAGAGAGGATTCCCTTTACAAAGTTAATAGAGGTAGATGCTAAATATACCTTATTAGGAGGGGTTATAGGAGCCTTTATCACCTATACAGTAGTAATGAGTATTCATAAATTAGGACCAGCACAAGCAGCTCTTTTCATTGTGGTATCCCAATTAACGATATCTTATATCATTCAAATATTTGGACTATTTGGTGTAGATAAAGTTCCTTTCTCCTTTCAGAAAATGATCGGTATGTTAATTGCTATTGTTGGGGTAGTGGTGTTTCAGTGGGAATAAAATGCTTGTAAAACTATAGGATTTGAAATAGAATAGAAATATAGAGGCCATCCCGGAAGGGAAAGATATGAATGTCAAAAATAGAATAGTAAAATTATTAGTCTTAGTATATCTATCATTGAACTTGGTAGCTTGTTCTATGGACGAGCCAATACAGTTTGAATCTAGTACAGAATCAGAGTCAGATACAGTAGAAACAAGCGAGGAAAAGCTCAGCACCATATTTGTCTATGTGAGTGGTGCTGTAGTAAATCCAGGAGTATATGAGTTGCCAGAAGATAGTAGGAAGGTAGATGCGATAGAAGCAGCAGGAGGTTTTTTAGCAGAGGCAGCAAAGGAGTCAGTAAACCTAGCACAAAAGCTAGAAGATGGTTTACAGATTACAGTGAAAACAATAGAAGCCGTGGCTAGTGAACAAGAGGGCAAAGTAAATTTAAATACAGCTAGTGTAGAGGATTTGATGAATTTACAAGGAATAGGAGAAGCCAAAGCTGCCAGTATTATTCAGTATAGAGATGAGAGCGGAGGCTTTCGCTCCATCGAAGAATTGTTAGAAGTAAATGGAATCGGTGATAACTTGTTTCAAGGGATCAAAGATATGGTATATGTGGAGTAGAGAATATTTATAAATGAGGAGGATTTTATGGCGAAGAAAGTATTGGTCGTAGATGATGAGAAATTAATCGTAAAGGGAATTCGATTTAGTTTGGAACAAGATGGAATGGAGGTTGAGGTAGCCCATGATGGTGCAACTGCATTAGAAATGGCAACACAGAATACATATGATTTATTATTATTAGATATTATGCTACCGAAAATGACAGGCCTTGAAGTTTGCCAAGCAGTTAGAGAATTTTCTGATGTTCCCATTGTTATGTTGACTGCTAAGGGCGATGATATGGATAAAATAATGGGCCTAGAGTATGGGGCAGACGACTATATTACAAAGCCATTCAATATTTTAGAAGTAAAAGCAAGAATCAAAGCTATTATGAGAAGAACTTCTAAGAAGGAAGTGAAAGAAGAAGTAGAAGAGAAAATTGAAATTGCCGATTTTAAACTATGGAAGGATCAACGTAGAGTCTATATTGACGATGTGGAAATGAACCTGACTGCAAAGGAATATGACCTATTAGAATTGCTCGCATTGAATATCAATAAAGTATATGGAAGAGAAAAGTTGCTAGAACTTGTTTGGGGAAGTGACTATCCAGGCGATGTAAGAACCGTAGATGTACACGTTAGAAGATTAAGGGAGAAAATCGAAGCAAATCCTAGTGAGCCAAAGTATGTACATACTAAGTGGGGAGTAGGCTATTACTTCTTTTGTAAATAAATATGAAGAAATTTTTATTAGATTTAGCAAGTTTGAGGACAGCTATTTTTTGGATTGTATTGGTGGTAGGTCTAGTGCCTGCCATCATTTTATACAGTTCCATTATTCAAAATTATGAAGAGAATTCAGTGGCTAGTAGGCAAGCCGAGGTACAAAATCAATTGAATATTTTGGCAAATCATCTTGTTACCTATAACTATTTGGCAAACTCAGACTCTGATGTTATTAATGCTGAATTAAGTTTGCTTTCTAATTTGTACGATGGACGTGTGTTGATTATAGCGGAAAACTATGAAATCAAGAAGGATACGTATGGGATTAGTCAGGATAAAATAATGGTTTCAGAGGAGATTGTAAGGAGCTTTAAAGGAGAATCCATTGTATACCATAATAAAGAAAATGGCTATTTAGAAATGACCACTCCGATTATAACAAAAGTAGAAAAGGTAGAAAATGGAACGGTTACAGAAGAAAATAGAGTGATAGGGGTTTTATTGGCTAGTATTTCAACAGCAACCATTACAGATACTGTGGAAAAAGCTAGAGATCAGGCTAGTATTTTATTGATGCTATTTATTATTAGTTTAATCGTGCTAGCGATGCTTTGTTCTCACTTTCTTATTGTTCCTTTTACTAGGTTGAGAAGTCAAATTGGCGGAATAAAAGCAGGTTATGTAGACAAAATAGAAATGCCTCAGCCCTACCGTGAAACACGGGAAATCACAGAGGCCTTTAATTTATTAATGTCAAGAATGAAGGTACTAGATGATTCGAGACAAGAATTTGTAGCGAATGTAAGCCATGAATTAAAGACCCCTTTGGCGTCGATGAAGGTGTTAGCAGACTCCATTGCAACAATGGAAGGTGCACCTATTGAACTCTACCAAGAGTTTTTTCAAGATATTACAGAAGAAATTGATAGAGAAAATCAAATCATTACAGATTTATTATCTTTAGTAAAGTTAGATAAGAAATCAGCAGATTTAAATATCACTCAGATAGATATTTTCAATTTGTTAGAAGTAGTTTTAAAACGAATTCGTCCATTAGCACGAAAAAAGAATATAGAATTAGTATTAGAAAGTGTTCGTGAAGTAGTAGCGGATGGAGATGAAGTGAAGTTAAATTTAGCTTTTATGAATTTAATTGAAAATGCAGTAAAGTATAATGAGGAGCATGGAAGTGTAACCGTTAGCTTAGATGCGGATCATCAATTTTTTACAGTTACAGTAATAGATACGGGACACGGAATTCCTGAGGAAGATTTAGAACATATCTTTGAGAGGTTTTATCGAGTAGACAAATCTCATTCCAGAGAAATCGGTGGAACAGGACTTGGTTTGGCGATTACAAAGGGGGCCATAGTGATGCATAATGGAACCATAGAGGTAAGTAGTATTTTAGAACAAGAAACTAGGTTTACTGTGAAAATTCCTCTCAAATATAAAAAGCAGTATTTTTTGGAGGGCAAATGAAATTAGTAAAGTATGTAATAAGTAGCATGCTGACAATAGCTCTGTTAGTTTTGATGACAGCCTGTGTAGAAGAAGTTCCAGTTGACACAGAAAATCAAATTACACTTACTGTGCTAAATGTTGGAATGACAAGGTTAATAGAAAAAGATTATGAACTACAAGAAGATATGGCAGAGAAGCAAGTATTAGAAATCTTAGAGCAACTTACGATTTCACCGACTAATTTGGAATATATTGCTCCACTAGCAAACGATATAGAGTATCTTTCCATTCAATTAATCGCAAATGTGTTGAGTATTGATTTTTCAGATGAGTATCTCGCCTTAGATACCACAACAGAGGTTTTGACGAGAGCTGCCATTGTTAGAAGTGTAGCTCAAGTAGAGGAAGTGGAGTATGTTAGGTTTTTGGTAGAGGGGAATGAAATTACAGATAGTTTAGGGGAGCCTATTACAGCTATGACAGCCGATTTGTTTATAGACAATGCAGGAGAAGAAATTGCAAACTACGAATTGATTACCATCCGCCTCTATTTTGCGAATGAAGAAGGTGATGCATTGGTGGCAGTGAATAGAACACAAGCCTATAATACAAATATAGCTTTGGAGAAGTATGTAATTGAAGAATTAATCAAAGGACCACAAGCTAGTACAGAAGATACTTTTCCTACCTTAAATCCAGATGCAAAACTAATTTCTGCAACGGTAAGAGATGGGATATGCTATCTCAATATGGATTCAAGTTTTTTGACACAAATTTATGAAGTTGACACAGAAGTGGTCATTTATAGCATTGTAAATACCTTATGTGAATTGCCATCAATCAGTCGAGTTCAAATTTTAGTAGATGGAAAGAGCGATATCCTATTTAGAGAAACTTTGGATTTAAATGTTTCTTATTCCAAAGATTTAGATATGGTTTAACTCCCATAAAATAAATGGAGGGAAGAATGAAAAGACCAATGCTTGTTGCTTGTCTTTTTCTTGTGATTGCCATCAAAGTCTTTTATCTATGCTTTCCTCCACAGTTTGTTTCTTATGAACAAATAGATGGAGAGAAAGTATATATAGAAGCAAAAGTAAAGCAAATAGAGTATTCAAAACAGATGGTTCTTACACTTTCTGATGTAGCCATCGATGGATATTCTTATTCTCATTCTTATATTCTTTGTTATTTAGACACAGCTGTAGATCTTAAGATAGGACAGTTTGTAAGAATAGCAGGAGAATTTTCAGATATTACCCCCGCCCACAATGAAGGTCAATTTAATAGTAAATTTTATTATGAAATACAAGGCATTGGTGCCTTTATATTTCAAGGCAGTGTGCTAGAAACGAAGGACTTAGTTCCTAGTTTTATGCACTATTTATCCGTTGTAAAGCAATATTTTAGCAAACGTTTTGATACGCTATTAGAAGAACCTTATCAAGGAATGATGCAGGCCTTGCTTTTAGGCAATAAGCAGTTATTGAATGAAGAGAGCAAAGAATTATTACAAAGAAATGGTATGTTACATATTTTTACGATTTCAGGATTACATATTTCCATGATAGGCATGGGGATTTATAAGGCGTTACGATGGTGCAAATGTATGCCCAAAACTAGTGGTATCATTAGTGTAGTGGCAATTGTACTATATGGTTTGATGGTAGGAATGGGGCCTTCGACCTTTCGTGCAATCTGCATGTTTTTATTGCAAATTAGCGCGATTTATATAAAAAGAACTTATGATAGAATGTCAGGACTTTGTATGGCTGCCATGTTATTACTAGTGGAGCAACCACTATATATTTTCTATACTGGGTTTTTACTTTCCTTTGGAGCAGTCATAGGAATGACCATAATGGTACCAATATTAGAAAAGCATGTTAAGTGGAAATTTGGATCCTTGTTTTTTGCGGGCATTAGTATAGCGTTGTTTTGTCTGCCCATTCAAATGTCTAGTTTCTATGAATATCCAATTTATAGTATTTTTCTAAATATTTTGCTATTGCCGTTACTTCCACTCGTAGTCATTAGTGGTCTAGCTTTGATGATAGTACCTAGTTTACATCCAGTCGTGATTGGAGTGCCTAAAGTAATTGTAGAAGGGATTTTCTGGTTTTATGAGTTGGTTTGTAATTGGGTACTTGATCTTCCTTTTCAACAATGGATTCTAGGTGCTGCGAGCCAAGAGGAAATTTATGTGTACTATAGTGTCTTGGCATTAGCCTTATGGCTACTGCATCGACAATTAATCAAAGTGAGGTATGCTGCGATCTCTATATTACTTGCCCTGCTTTTCTTGTGTGTTCCATTTCCAGAAACTGGTTTACATTGTAACTTTCTCAGTGTAGGGCAAGGAGATTGTGCTGTGATTCGATGGCATTCTAAGGTATATATTGTAGATGCAGGAAGTTCTAGCGATCGTAACATGGGAGAGGATATTTTGATTCCCTATTTGAAATATCAGGGGATTTCGAAGGTGGATGCAGTGTTTATAAGCCACAGTGATATGGATCATTTGAATGGAATGATAGCATGGTTAGAAGAATATCAAGAAATAGGAATTGAAATAAAGAGTTTTATTTTACCAGATTATATGACAGAAGAAGATAGCTTGTTGTTAGAATTGATTGACATGGCTAAGGAAGAAAATATCCCATTGCATTTTGTCTCTGATGGAATGAAAATGGAAGAAGGAGACTTAGAATTTCGGATTTGGAATCCTAGTAGTAGTCAAGAGGAAGATAGAAATGCAGAATCCATGGTGTTAGAGTTAAGCTACAGGGAGTATCATATTTTATTTACTGGCGATATTTATCAGAAACAAGAAGAGGAAATCGTGGAAAGGATTGTACGGGAAGAAGGAGATATATGGATACTAAAAAGTGCACATCATGGGTCTAGTACATCCAATAGTCTTAAATTCTTAGAGCAATTAAGTCCAGCTCATACAAGCATTTCTTATGGAAGGAATAATTCCTATGGACATCCACACGATGAGTCCATTTTGCATATGGAAATGGCAGAAACTCAGATATGGGAAACTGCAAAACAGGGAATGATTACTTTTCGTTTTTATGAAAGTTTCTATGAGCTTGACTATTTTCTAAAATAAAAACTACGCAAGCTTTGGTAATAGAAAGTTTGCGTAGTTTTATGTTTATCGGTTATTGCTATAGTAGTCTTCAAAGTCATCAAGAGCTAGTGGTTTTGAGAAAAAATATCCCTGTACAGCATCACAGTCAACTCCTTTTAAAAAGTCTATTTGTGATTTTGTTTCGATTCCTTCTGCAATAATGTACATGCCTAAATTTTTGGCGAGATCAATAATACTTTTTACCACTAAATGACCCTTTTCTTCTTCTGTGATATCATTGGTTTCTAGAAAGAAGCTACGGTCTAATTTCAAAGTGTTGGCATTGAATTCCTTTAGCATTCCAAGAGAAGAATATCCAGAACCAAAATCATCAATAGAAACATGAAAACCAAGTGTTTGAAGTTCAGTGAAAATAGTTTTAATGGAATTTTCATGAGAAGATACAATGGTCTCAGTGAGTTCGATATCGATATAGTGTGGATCGATTTCGTAGGATGCCACCAAAGCGTTAATATCTGAAACAAAGTTTAAATTATGCAAATGTAGGCGAGAAAAGTTAACAGAGATTGGAATGGCTGGAATCCCATGATCTTTCCAAAACTTTAACTGTTCGCATACTAAGCGCAGCATATACATATCTAGTTGTAAAATAAATCCGTTTTTTTCGAATAAAGGGATAAACATATCAGGCATAATCCACATGCCTTTAGAATCAATCCAACGAACCAAAGCTTCAGCACCCGTAATTTTTCCACTCGTTAATTCCACTTTTGGCTGTAAGAATAATTTAAATTCCATTTGATCGAGAGCTTTGCGCATTTTGTTGGCAATTTCCGCTTCTTGTAACACTTGGATAGTAAACTTTTCGTCATAATCCCATACCATAGAAGAAGAGTTTTTCTTTGCAGTGGAGTGGGCAGTATTTACTTTACTAATCATATCATTGATATCAGTTTCACCGTCTTTAATATAGTAGCGCCCATATCGGAAATAGAAATCATGGTCTTTTAATTCGGGAACCAAGGTTTTGAAGTAGGTTTGAAAGTCATCTTTATTGTTATGCAAATCGTAGATCAAATCATCAGAAGCAAAAAAGATAAATTCATCTGTTCCAACTCTTGCTTGTAGGAATTTAGGATCTTTCACTGAAGTTCCAGTGGCTGTAATGGCTTTTAGTACTTTATTTCCAACTTCGAAACCATAGATTTCATTGATTGCCATAAAGTTTGCTACATCAAGTTTGACTAGGCCATAGTTTTTGCCACGAGTATTCTTTTTCAGATAGCGCTTCATATGAAGCTTTAATTTGGCCATGTTAGGGCTACCTGTTAATTCATCATAGTAAGCTACCTTTTCAAGTTGTTTATTCAGTCTGTTTTTTGTGTTCACAACATAAAGTATATTAAGAGCACCTAGGAGTAGAATTACCAGGCATACTGCTCCCATGATAAAACCAATTCTTTGCTGGCTTTCTGTTAAGTTTTCTTCAGAGATAGAGAAGAAAAGGATCCAATCATTGATGACAATTGGTCGATATTCTCCAAATTTCTGAATGCCATCTACTTGATAAGCAAAACTACCGGAAATGCCATGATTAAAATTATTTATTAGTTGTGAGTAGCTAAAACCATCTTCATAAATGGTAGTTTCTTTATTTCCAACTTCTTCGGTAGAATCTTTCGTACTTATTAGTGCCGTGCCATTGCTGGTTAATATAAAAGAATCCCCACTTTCATCTGTGTGAGAAGTGAGAAGTTGCTTCAGGTAATCTGTGCTATATTCTAAAGCCAATACTCCAATGATCTCATTCTCTGATAGAATTGGAGCAGAGACTGTAATGACATCCTTATCTAAGTAGACTGATCTATGTATTTCTGTTGCAAAAGTTTCACCAGCTAAAGAAATAGTAAAGTAAGTTTCATTAGAAATATTGTGGTATTGCCCGGTATTGCTATAGGCATCTCCGTTGTTATCTGAAATAATGGCATAGTCAAAGCCCAAACTATCTTGCTTAGAAGATAGATAAGCAAATTGTTCTTCTATGTCATTTCCTAGGATGGAGATAGTTTCGGCAGCACCTACAAGGGCATAAATCATGCTGGTAAGTTGGGTGTTGATGGAACGTTGCTGTTGATCCGCTAACTCCGCCAAAGAGGAGCGCGAGTAGTCAGTAAGTTCGCGATTAACAAATCCGGCAAAACCTATGGAGCAGATAATGATAATTAGTGAAGAAAATACGCATAGTAGTAAGGTGTTTTTTATTTGTTTATTTCGCATTTCATTTCTCCGTTTAGGTAACAATTTTAATAATATGTAACACCAAAAGTATAGCATATGAAAAGATAGGTGTAAAGGAAATGGGATAAGTATTTTCAATAGGAAGATATTGTGCTATAATACTTTGAGTATCATTTAGAACTTAGGAGGAGCTCATGCGTAGATTGCTAGAAGATATCAAGGCAAAGAGTTTTAAACTAGCCTATGTACTCTATGGAAAAGAAGATTATTTGCGTAAGCAATATAAAGATAAATTAGTAGAAGCCTTGCTTGATCCAGAGGATTCTATGAATATCCACTATGTGCAAGGGAAAAATATAGACATAGCAAAATTGATTGATTTATCAGAAACGATGCCTTTTCTTTCAGAGCGAAGGGTGATTGTGGTAGAAGATTCCGGTTTCTTTAAATCTAATGCGGATGCTTTGGTATCTTATTTAGAATCTCCATCAGAAACTACAGTTTGGTTATTTGTAGAAGCAGATTGTGACAAGCGCTCTAAACTTTACAAAGCATTCCAAAAGTTAGAACATTGTATGGCAGTAGAATTTGAGACACAAGATGCCAACACCTTGCAGAGATGGATTGCAGGTTTAGTAAAGAAAGAAGAGAAACGAATCACAGAAAAGAATTTACAACTGTTCTTAGAGACGGCAGGAACCGATATGTCGATTATTTCTAAGGAATTAGAAAAGTTATTTTGTTACACTTTGCATAAAGAAGAAATAACAGCAGAAGATATTGAGAAAATTTGTATTCCAAGAGTAGGGAATCATATCTTTGAAATGGTAGATTTTATTGCTCTTAAAAAGCAACATCAAGCTATGCTTCTCTATAGAGAATTGATAGAATTAAGAGAACCTGCTATTCGAATCTTGTTTTTAATTGCAAGGCACTATAATATATTGTTACAAATAAAAGATTTGAGTAGTCGAGGAAAAGTAGGAAAAGAAATGGCAGCAATGATTGGAATTCCGCCGTTTGCAGTGAACAAATATACGAAACAAACACAAACTTATACAAAGGCTCAGATAAAGAAATGTATAAGACTTTGTTTAGAAGCAGATGAAGCTATTAAAACAGGAAATATGCAAGATGTGATGAGCATTGAATGGTTGATTGCATCCTTGATTCATATAGAGGAAGGATAAGGAATCGATGAGAATAGGTACGGGCTATGATGTACACAGATTTGAGAAAAATAGAGATTTGATTATAGGCGGAGTAAAGATACCCTATGAAATGGGATTATTAGGTCACTCAGATGCCGATGTTTTATTACATGCCATTATGGATGCCTTATTAGGTGCAGCCGCACTAGGAGATATCGGAAGTCATTTTCCAGATACAGATCCAAGGTATAAAGGGATATCTTCCATAGAATTGCTTTTAGAGGTAGGAACCTTGCTAGAAAATGAAAATTATTTTGTGGAAAATATAGATGCCACTATCATAGCACAAGCTCCTAAGATGAAACCCCATATTATGGAAATGAGAGAAAATATTGCAAAAGCACTTTTTCTAGATTTGTCTCAAGTAAATGTAAAGGCAACCACGGAAGAAGGATTAGGATTTACAGGAGAAAAGTTAGGGATATCCGCACAAGCAGTTTGTTTGTTGACAAAGCCACAAAATATGGTACAAAGCAGACCCATGGGTTGCCCGAAAATGCAAGGTGGAGGCTGTGGAGGCTGTTGCAAAAAATCTTAGTCTATGGAAAGAATAGGAATGACGGAATATGGGATATTTTAAAAGAGTAAAAGAAGAGATAGCCATCATTAAAGAGCGTGACCCAGCCATGCATTCAAAGTGGGAAGTTCTTCTATACCCATCCTTTAAGGCAATTATGAGTTATCGAATGGCTCATAAATTATATAGCAAAAAACACTATTTCTTAGCAAGGTGGATTTCACAAAGGGCAGCAAGAAAGACAGGAATTGAAATTCATCCAGGAGCACAGATTGGTCATGGTTTATTTATTGATCATGGTCACGGAGTGATTATAGGGGAAACAGCTATTATAGGAAATCACGTAACCATTTACCAAGGGGTGACCTTAGGGGGAACAGGAAAAGAATGTGGAAAAAGACATCCAACGGTAGAGGATAATGTAATGATCAGTGCAGGAGCCAAGGTACTAGGATCTTTTACCATAGGAGCAGGAAGTAAAATTGGTGCAGGAAGTGTAGTGCTATCAGAAGTGCCACCAAATTCTACTGTGGTTGGAGTTCCAGGAAGAGTTGTAAAAAGAGAAGATCCGTGTGTCCCAAGAGAGAAGATGAACCAGGTGGATCTACCAGATCCAATGAAAGAAGAATTATTAATTTTAGAAAACCAAAACAAGTGCTTGCAGCTTAAATTAGAGGCACTAGAAACGTTGGTAAAGGAGAAACTAGGAAATGAAGATTTATAATACACTTACGAAACAAAAGGAAGAGTTTATTCCAGTGGAAGAGGGAAAGGTTAGGATGTATGTATGCGGTCCAACCGTTTATAACTTGATTCATATTGGAAATGCAAGGCCTATGATCGTCTTTGATACTGTGAGAAGATTTATGGAATACAAAGGATTAGAAGTTAATTTTGTAAGTAATTTTACAGACGTAGATGATAAAATTATTAAAAAAGCGGCAGAAGAAGGTGTTGATAGTACCGTAATTAGTGAGCGATATATTGAAGAATGTAAAAAGGACATGGAAGCTTTGAATGTACTACCAGCCAGCTATCATCCAAAAGCTACAGAAGAAATCGATGGCATGATAGAAATGATAGAATCCTTAATTGAAAAGGGATTTGCTTATGCAGCAGCAGATGGTACGGTATATTTTAGAACTCGTACTTTTTCGGAATACGGTAAACTGTCACACAAAAATTTGGATGACTTACAAGCAGGAAACCGCTCTTTGTTAGTAACAGGAGAGAATCAAAAGGAAGATGCACTTGATTTCGTGTTATGGAAACCGAAAAAAGAAGGTGAGCCTTATTGGGAGTCGCCATGGTGCAACGGAAGACCTGGTTGGCATATTGAATGCTCCGTAATGAGTAAGAAGTACCTTGGAGATAAAATCGATATTCATGCTGGTGGTGAGGATTTAATATTCCCACATCATGAAAATGAAATCGCCCAATCAGAAGCTGCTAATGGAGAAGATTTTGCTAAATATTGGATGCATAATGGTTTTCTTAATATAGATAATAGAAAGATGTCTAAGTCAGCAGGTAATTTCTTCACAGTAAGAGATATTAGTGAACAATATGATTTACAAATATTAAGATTCTTTATGTTATCAGCTCATTATAGAAGTCCATTAAATTTCTCCAAAGAACTGATGGATGCAGCAAAGAATGGACTAGATAGAATTAAGACCTGTGCTGCAAATCTGATGTTTACAGAGCAAAATACTTTGGTGGAACAGTTAAGCGATGAGGAAAAGCAAGTATTAGAATCAGCAAAAGTATTTGGTGATAAGTTTGATGAAGCCATGATGGATGATTTTAATACAGCAGATGCGATCTCAGCTATTTTTGAGTTAGTAAAGTTTATCAATACGCAGATCAATGAGTCCAGTTCAAAAGAACTAGTCAAAGCTTTATTAGAACAATTAGTGGCTCTTTCCGATATTTGCGGGTTAGTAGTGGTAGAAGCAAAAGAAATCTTGGCAGAAGAAATAGAGGCATTGATTGAAGCAAGGCAAACTGCTCGTAAAGAAAAAGATTTTGCCAAGGCAGATGAGATCAGAAATACATTACTAGAAAAAGGTATAGTATTAGAAGATACAAGAGAAGGGGTAAAATGGAAAAAGATCTAGATATCATAGAACAGACTTTTTTGTTAGAAGAAGGAGACATTCGAACTTATTCGGCGCTTTCTTTAGCTTTTATTGGAGATTGTGTTTTTGACTTAGTGATTAGAACCATCGTAGTTACTAACTATAGACAGGCGGTGAATGATTTACACAAGAAATCTGTTAAAATTGTAAAGGCAGAATCACAAGCAAAGATAGCAGATGCGATTTTGGATATTTTAACAGAAGAAGAAGAAGCTATTTACAAAAGAGGGCGAAATGCGAAATCTAATACAAGTGCGAAAAACGCATCCATTGTAGCATATCGAAAAGCTACAGGATTAGAAGCGCTAGTAGGGTATTTGTATTTGCATAAGCGCATGGATAGAATTACAGAGCTGATAAAAATTGGTATGGAGAAATGCGAACTTGGCATTTCAAAGAAAGGATAATATGGGATATACAGAATTTACAATCGAAGGAAGAAATGCAGTTATTGAAGCTTTTAGAGCGGAGAAGCCAATTGATAAGATCTTTATCTTGGATGGCTGTCAAGATGGACCAATGAGTACCATCAAAAGAGAAGCTAGAAAAAAGGATGTTTTAGTAAAATATGTAACAAAAGAGAGATTGGATCAAATATCAGAAACAGGAAAGCATCAAGGTGTCATTGCCTATGCAGCAGCTTATGAGTATGCAAGTGTAGAAGATATCTTACAGGCAGCAAAAGACAAAAACGAAGATCCATTCCTTGTATTATTAGATAGTATTGAAGATCCTCATAACTTAGGTGCTATTATAAGAACAGCAAATCTTGCTGGTGCTCATGGAGTGATTATTCCAAAGAATCGTGCAGTAGGTTTAACAGCTACGGTTGCAAGAACTTCTGCAGGAGCTTTGAATTTTACACCAGTTGCAAAAGTGACAAACCTATCACAAACAATTGATGAACTTAAGAAATTAGGACTTTGGTTTGTATGTGCTGATATGGGTGGGACTAGCATGTATCAATTAAATCTAAAAGGACCTATTGGAGTTGTAATAGGAAACGAAGGAAGTGGAGTAGGAAAGTTAATTAAAGAACACTGTGATATGATAGCAGCAATCCCTATGAAGGGGGATATTGATTCCCTAAATGCTTCTGTGGCAGCAGGAATTCTTTCCTACGAGGTAGTAAGACAACGTTTGTTATAAAGTGAGGTAGTTATGCCTAGAAACTATGAAAATATGTCAGATGAACAACTTATAGATTTGTTTAAGCAAGGTAATAATGATGTGATAGATTTTCTGATGGAAAAGTATAAATTTTTGGTTCGTTACCAGGCAAAGGACATGTTCCTTCCTGGTGCGGATCAAGAGGATTTGATACAAGAAGGAATGATAGGACTCTATCATGCAATTAGAGACTATAATTCAGAAAAAGAAGCAAGCTTTTCAACCTTTGCTAAGATTTGCATTGCAAGGAAGATGTATACAGCCATCGAATCGGCACAAAGGCTGAAGCATTCTCCATTAAATCACTATGTTCCCTTAGAGCAAAATCCAGCAAAAGAGGAGACTGTAGAAGATCCACAGAATATGATTTTGGAAAAGGAAAATACAAAATTATTAGATGAACTTTTAACCAATCAGTTAAGTGAATTTGAGAAAGAGGTTCTAGATTTGTATCTCCAAGGTATTCCTACAAAAGTAATTGCTCAGAGGCTGAAGCGAGAGGAAAAGGCAACAGACAATGCGCTCCAAAGATTGAAGGCAAAGCTAAGAAAAGTTTTTATATAATTATCTTGACAATGGGATTCAGCTATGCTAGAATAATTCGGTAATGCTGATATAGCACAGTCGGTAGTGCGTCGCATTGGTAGTGCGGAGGTCACGGGTTCGATTCCCGTTATCAGCTTACGAAAAAGCCCATTTTTATGGGCTTTTTTTATATTACAAAATATTCTTCTTTCTGTTCTAACATTTCTTTAAACAAAGATTTCCCTTGGTAGATATGCTCTCGATATAGTTCACGGATTTTCACCATATCCTTATGTTCTATGGCTTCATAAATTGCTTGATGGTAGTTAAGAAAAGACCAAAGTAAATCAATATTGTGAAATTCACTAGAAACAATTCTAAAACGCTGATAGTCAGGCATAAGTCCTACGATCGTATCCCATACATAACGCTTATTAGCAAAGGAAAAAAGGAGTTCATGGAACTGTGTATCTAAGGAGTAAAAGTCTAGAGCTTTGTTCGTTAAGCTTGTAGTAGTATCTTCGATGACTTTTCTCTGCTTAATAATCAATACTTGTAGCTTCATCAAATCCGAATCTTGTATACAAGATATAATTTCTTCTATCATACCAACTTCTAATTTCTCACGAACAAACATCATATCCGTAATATTGCTTAAATTAATGGGAGTTATCATGGTTCCTTTCTTGATAATAGGCCTGATTAATTGATCATATTCTAGTCGCTTGAACACTTCACGAATAGGGGTTCTAGATACTTCAAAACGCTTAGACACCTCGTTTTCACCGATAATCATTCCAGGATATAGGGACAAATTCAGAATTTCAGATTTCAGAATTTCATAAATTTCAGAGTTTGATAATGTGTTTTTCTCCACGTGAAATTTTCCTTTCTAGTTTATGA
Organism: uncultured Lachnospiraceae bacterium; assembly: GCA_964369945.1. Classification (GTDB taxonomy): domain Bacteria; phylum Bacillota; class Clostridia; order Lachnospirales; family Lachnospiraceae; genus RGIG6307. The sequence continues at coordinate 10,370 of CAYJHO010000010.1, read as the reverse complement.
AATAAATTTTACCATTAATTAAAATACAAAGCAAGTAATCTATAGGAAGAACTACAGAATTAAATATATTTAGCAATATAGACAGAAAAGCATAGTTTTTTTTGGATAAAACGTTAAAAATAATAAAATGTAAGAACTTCATCTTGTATACAAGATGAGGCGGTGGTATAATGTGAAAAAAACAGCGAGGAGAAGTAAGGGATGGATTTGAAGTTAAGAGCAAAAGAAGAATGTATGTATGACCAAATTTCCTTAGGCGAAGTAATGCTACGCTTAGATCCAGGAGAAGGGAGAATTAAAACTGCTAGAAGTTTTCGCGCTTGGGAAGGCGGCGGAGAATATAATGTGGCTCGTGGTTTGAGACGTTGCTTTGGCTATAAAACTGCAGTGCTAACAGCCTTTGCTGACAATGAAATAGGAAGATTAGTAGAAGATTTTATGTTACAAGGTGGAGTGGACACTCAGTTTATCAAATGGGTAGATTACGATGGCATTGGAAGAACCGTTCGCAATGGCTTAAACTTTACAGAAAGAGGTTTTGGTGTACGAGGAGCGGTTGGAGTATCTGATCGAGGAAATACTGCGATTAGTCAAGTGAAACCAGAAGATTTTGATTTTGACTATATCTTTGGAACCTTAGGTGTGCGTTGGTTACATACCGGTGGGATTTTTGCAGCACTTTCAGAAAGTACAGCGGAAGTTACCATAGCAGCAGTAAAGGCAGCAAAGAAATATGGAACTATTGTATCTTATGATTTGAATTATCGCCCATCCATGTGGAAATCCATTGGCGGAATCGAAAAGGCTCAACAAGTGAACAAAGAAATTGCACAGTACATAGATGTAATGATAGGAAACGAAGAAGATTTCACTGCTTGCTTAGGTTTAGAAATTCCTGGAAATGATGAAAATTTATCTGAGTTGAATTTAGATGGCTACAAAGAAATGGTAAAAACTGCCATGAGAACTTATCCAAACTTCAAAGTAGTTGCAACAACCTTACGCGAAGTAAAATCTGCTACCGTAAATGATTGGGCAGCGATGTGTTGTGCACAAGGAGAAATCTATTTCTCTAAAAGGTATGAAGCACTAGAAATTATGGACCGTGTAGGAGGAGGCGATAGCTTTGCCTCTGGCTTAATCTTTGGTTTGATGGAAACAAACGATGCACAAGTTGCAGTAAATTATGGAGCTGCACATGGAGCATTGGCGATGACAACAGCTGGAGATACCTCGATGGCTAGTAGAAAAGAAGTAGAAAAATTGATGGGCGGAGCATCGGCTCGCGTGGATAGATAGGAGAAGGGTATGACATTAATTGACAAAATATCGAAAATTGCTGTAGTTCCAGTGATCAAATTGGATCGACCAGAGGAGGACGCTAAGGATTTAGCAAAAGCATTAATCGATGGGGGGCTTCCTGTAGCGGAAGTTACTTTTCGGGTAGAAGGCGCAGCAAAGGCAATTAAAATAATGAAGGATAATTATCCTGAGATGATCGTAGGAGCAGGGACCGTGCTTACCACAAAGCAAGTGGATGAAGCAATGGAAGCAGGAGCAGAATTTATTGTGTCTCCAGGAATTAATCCTAAGGTTGTGAAATATTGCCAAGAGAAAAATATACCGATTCTTCCAGGTTGTATCACTCCAACAGAAATAGAAATGGCTTTGGAATGTGGTTTAACTACTTTAAAGTTTTTCCCTGCTGCTCAATATGGAGGGTTAAAAACAATCAATGCGCTATGCGCTCCGTATCATATGGTAAAATTTATGCCAACAGGTGGTGTTACACTAGAGAATGTAGCTGAGTTTTTAGCCAATAAAAACATAGTAGCTTGTGGTGGAACCTATATGGTAACGGCTGATTTAATTGACAATAAGAAGTGGAATGAAATTACAGAAATCTGTAAAAGAACAAGTGAGATTGTAGCACAGTATCGTTAAAGTTCTTTCCTAAAATAAAGAGAAAAGCTATTGTTTTGATGAAGTAATCACAGAACAATTGCTCTTTTTGATTTCTAAAATAAAAATGACGATATTTGCAATGTTTTCGTGCGGTATTTGCATATTTTCATGAAATATTCCATGTTATAATGTGCCTAAATAGAAGAAATCTTCAGATACAGAAAGGAAAGCTATTATGAAAATAGGGATTTGTTATGGCTTTAATCTAGGGGAGCAAGAGGTGAAAGTTGATCTACTAGAGGTGTTACTAGAGATTGGATTTGACTACATGGAATGTTCCCTTGCTTCTATTGTTGGCTTAGAGGAGAAGGATTTTGAACGGGTAGAAGAATATGTGCGACATGCAAAATTACCTGTACTTGCTAGCAATGGTTTTTTCCCAGGGAATATCAAATTGGTGGGAGATGCCGTTGATTTAGAAGCGGTAAAAGCCTACACTGAAAAGGCAGCAACAAGAGCAGAACGATTAGGGATTCAAAAATGTGTATTAGGAAGTAGTGGTTCTAGAAATTATCTAGCAGGATATGATAAGCATAAGGCAGACTTGCAATTTAGAGAAGCAGTAGAACTGATTGCAAATATTTTAAAGGAGCATGGTCTTACGTTGATTCTAGAGCATTTAAATCGAACAGAGAGCAATGTGGTTTGTACTTTTGAAGAATCTGCTAAGATGGCAAGTGAGATACCAGCTATGCATAGTATCTTGGACACCTATCATTTTGAAATTGGAAATGAGCCATATGAGAGTATCTTAGAAAAAGCAGAACAAATCGGACATATTCATTTAGCAAGATGTTTAGGAAGAGTATTTCCAGAATATGCGGATATGGAAGAAATGAAAGCGTTATTTTCTGTGATAAAAGAATCTGGATATAAGGGGACTTGTAGCTTTGAATGTAGACTGCCTAATATCGAAGAGAGACGAGAAGATATGAAACTAGTAGTAAATTATATCAAAAATTATTTTAATAAGGAGAATCACTAAAATGCAAATTGGAATGCAAATGTTTACCCTCAGAGATTTTATTCAAACAGAAAAGGATTTAGAATACACCTTAGCACGTATGGCAGAAATTGGTTATCAGGTAGTGCAAATTTCAGGGATTTCGGAATATGATCCGAAAAAGCTTAGAGCAATCTGTGATAGTAACGGCTTAAAAATAGCATTAACACATACGCCAGCAGCCAAAATTATAAACGAAACAGAGCAAGTAATTGAAACTCATAATATCCTTGGTTGTGATTACATAGGACTAGGCGCTATGGATGGTAAATATAGACACCAAGGCTTTGTACAAAGATTTATTGAAGAATATAAAGAGCCTGCTAGAAAGATTAAAGAGGCAGGGAAATTGTTTATGTATCATAATCATGCTTTTGAATTTGAAAAGTATGAAGGAAAAACCATTATGGAAATGTTGGCAGAGGGATTTGCTGAAGATGAAATGGGATTTACACTAGATACCTATTGGGTACAAGAGGGTGGCGCAGATATTTACCTTTGGCTTGATAAATTAAAGAACCGTATCCCATGTATTCATTTAAAAGATATGGGGGTAGTAGATGCAAAGAAATCTATGATGCCTGTTTATGAAGGAAATATTAACTTTGATGGAATTTTGGCAAAACTTAACGAAATAAATACAGTGAAATATGCCTTAGTAGAACAAGATGACTGTAGGACAAGTCCATTTGACTGTGCAAAAGTAAGTTTTGATAATTTAATAAAAAATGGTTGGAAAGCATAAGAAAAGGTAGGAATGAAGAAGATGAGTAAAGTGAAATTAGGAATTATTGGAATCGGAAATATGGGATCTGGACATGCAAAAAATATTGCATTAGACGGTTTGTGTCCAGAGATTGAATTAGTGGCAGTGGCAGATAAAAAACAAAGCAGAAGAGATTGGGCAAAGGCTGATTTGCCAGAATCGGTTCAAATTTTTGAAACAGGGAAAGAACTGATTGAAAGCAAAGTAGCGGATGCTGTTTTAATTGCAACACCTCATTATGACCACCCAAGACTAGCTATTATGGCATTTGAACTAGGTCAAGATGTTATGTGTGAAAAACCAGCGGGAGTATATACAAAAGCAGTAAGAGAAATGAATGAAGCTGCAAAGAAAAGTGGAAAGAGCTTTGGTATGATGTTTAACCAAAGAACCAGCCATATTTATAGAAAGATGAAAGAAATCGTTGAGAGTGGAGAACTAGGAGAAATTAGACGAGTAAGTTGGATTATTACAGATTGGTTTCGTACACAGTCTTATTATGATTCTGGTGCATGGAGAGCGACTTGGGAAGGCGAAGGCGGTGGTGTATTATTAAACCAATGCCCACATAATCTAGATTTGATGCAATGGATTTGTGGGATGCCTGTGAAAGTACAATCTCATATGTATGAAGGAAAGTGGCATGATATTGAGGTAGAAGACGATGTAACAACTTTTATGGAATTTGCAAATGGAGCTACTGGTACTTTTATTACAAGTACAGGAGATACTCCTGGAACAAACCGTTTTGAAATCACTCTAGATGGTGGAAAATTAGTAAGTGAAGGCCCTGACTTAATCTTACACCGATTAGAAGAAAAAACTAGTGTATGGTTAAAGGAATGCGAAAAAGGATTTGATGCTCCTAAGAGAACCGTAGAAACAGTAGAAACAGATGGGAAAAACGAAGCACATGTAGGCGTGTTAAATGCATTTGCAGCACATATTTTAAGAGGAGAACCACTAGTAGCAAATGGAGAAGAGGGAATTCATGGTTTGACTCTATCGAATGCGATGCACCTATCTGCTTGGACTGGTGAAACAGTATCGGTGCCATTTGATGAAGATTTATATTTGAAATTATTAAATGAAAAGCGTGCTAAGTCAAAGTATAAAGAAGACAAAGATATTACGTTTGATACAAGTGGAACTTATTAATGAACTTCTGAAACAGATTCCGAGATTCAAGATGAAAAAGTGGGGGACAGAGTCCCCCAAAGAAAATCTAGCGCCCTAAAAGTAAGGGCTCTAGATTTCGAGAGATTATATTAGTAGAGGGGTAACAAAATGGCAAAGTATAGTATTACTGGATTTGCAGATGAGATTGATGCAGATTTTAATGTGCAATTGGAGTTTTTACAAAAAATAGGTGTGAAGCATATGGAAATTAGGGGCGTGGATGGGAAAAATATCTCTGCCCTTTCAAGAGAAGAAGTGCTAGAGGTAAAAGAAAAGCTAGAGAAAGCACAAATTCAAATTTCTGCCATCGGATCCCCTATAGGAAAATACAATATAGTTGACGACTTTGAACCACATTTTGAGAGCTTTCAATATATCTGTGAAATTGCTAAAACATTAGACGCTAACTACATTAGAATATTTTCCTTCCATTTACCAAAGGATGCAAAGAAAAGTGATTATAAAGAAGCGGTAATCAGTAGGCTAAAGCGAATGATCACCTATGCAAAAGAGCAAAATCTTGTTCTTTTACATGAGAATGAAAAAGGAATTTACGGAGATATGGCAAGTTCTTGTCTTGAGTTAATGGAAGAACTTTATTGCGAGCATTTTAAGGCGATCTTTGATTTTGCAAATTTTGTACAGTGCAATCAAGATACCATAGAGGCATATCAAATGATGAAACCGTATATTCACTATGTTCATGTGAAAGATAGTAAAGGACAGAATGTAACTCCAGCAGGGATGGGAGATGGAAATATAAAGGATATAGTGGGTGATTTATTAGAGCATTCTTATCAAGGATATTTTTCCATAGAACCACATTTGACAGAATTTACAGGATTGGCTGACTTAGAAGAAGGAGCTGAAAAAGGAAAGACAATGAATGACGGTAAATTCGCATGGTGGATTGCACTGAATTCTTTTAAAGCCATTCTTTATGATTTGGAGGTGTAGCGAATGAAATCATGGAAAGTTGCTATCGTAGGTTGTGGAGGAATCGCAAGTGTACATGCAAAAGTATTATCAGAACTAGAAGAAGTTCAAATGCTAGCTTTTTGCGATATTAAAATAGAACGTGCCAAAAATTTATGTGAGCAATATAGCGGAACAGCTTTTGAGAATTTTGAGACAATGTTAGATGAAATGAACCTAGATGCAGTACATCTTTGTACCCCTCATCATTTACATACTCCAATGGCAAAGCGTTTAGAGGAAAAAGGAATCTATGTGTTTACAGAAAAGCCACCAGTTATTAGTTTTGCACAGTGGGAAGAGTTTTCTTCTATCAAGAAGGTACCAGTAGGTGTTTGTTTTCAAAATCGCTATAATCCTGAAGTAGAATACATAAAGCAAATAATAGCGGAAAATAAGATAGGAAAATTCCTTGGAGCAAGAGCCTTTGTTACTTGGTCTAGAGGGGAATCCTACTATAAGGATAGTGGATGGAGAGGTAGTTTAGAAATGGAAGGTGGGGGTGTTTTGATTAATCAAAGCATCCATACTTTGGATTTATTAGTCTATTTACTCGGAAAGCCTAGTGCTTGTGAAGCAAGTCTTAGAAATCATCACCTCAAAAATATCATAGAGGTAGAAGATACCATAGAAGCTTACTTAGATTACGAGGGAGCACCAGTTTTGTTTTATGCTAGCACAGCTTTTTGCACAGATGCACCTGTTTTCATGGAATTACATTTTGAAAATTTGAGTATTCGTTATGAGCATAATTTGCAGATGAGAGAAAAAGGTGGCGAATATCAAGTAGTGAATGTGAAACAAAAGGACCAAGCCTTAGGAAAATCCTATTGGGGAAATGGTCACTATAGATGTATCAGAGAGTTTTATCAGCAATTAGGAGAAGGAAACGCTGCTCCTATAGGGATAGAAGAGATTAGAATTTCTACAGAATTAATGTTAGAACTATATGAGAAAGCAAGAGGATAAGGCAGATGAAAATGTCATTTAGATGGTATGGGAAAGAAGATCCTGTCACGTTAGCAAATATTCGCCAAATTCCTGGTATGAGAAGTATTGTATCTGCAGTATATGATGTGAAACCAGGTGGGATATGGGAGAGAAGTAGTATTCAAGCAATCAAAGAAGATTGTGAAAAGAATGGTCTACTTTTTGATATTGTAGAATCTGTTCCGGTACCAGAAGAAATTAAATTAGGAACAGAAGAGGCAGAGGCGTTAATCGAAAACTATTGTGAAAATATTCGCCGCTTAGCAGAGTATGGAATCAAGTGTATTACTTATAACTTTATGCCGGTTTTCGATTGGACTAGAACACAGTTAGATAAAGTAGCAGAAGATGGATCTACAAGTTTAGTTATGTATCATGACCAATTAAAGGGAATGGATCCAATCACAGACGATATTAGCTTACCAGGTTGGGATGCTAGTTATTCCAAAGAAGATATTAAGCGTTTGATTCTCTCTTATCGTGAACTAGGAGAAGAAGGGCTTTGGAAAAATCTGGAAAACTTTTTACATAAGATTATTCCTGTTGCTGAGGAATGTGGAATACAGATGGCAATTCATCCAGATGATCCACCATATCCTATCTTTGGAATTCCTAGAATTATTACCAATGAAGCTAATTTAGAACGTTTTCTTGCTATTGTTGATAGCCCTTCTAATTCCTTATGTTTGTGCACAGGGAGTTTAGGTTGCGTAAATAGTAACGATGTGGTTGCTATGGTTCGTAAATTTAGTGCAAGAGGTAGAATTGCCTTTATGCATATGAGAAATGTAAAAGTCTTTGAAGATGATAGTTTTGAAGAAAGAGCACACTATTCCCCTTGTGGAAGCTTAGATATGTATGAAATCGTAAAAGCATTAGTAGAAACAGGCTTTGATGGATATGTAAGACCAGATCATGGCAGAATGATTTGGGGAGAAACAGGGAAACCAGGCTATGGACTCTATGATAGAGCACTAGGTGCTTGTTATTTAACAGGTCTCTTTGAGGCTTGTACAAAATCGAATCGATAGGAAGTGAAACTATATGAATGTATTAAATACAAATTTAGTAGGAAAAGTTGCAGTGGTTACAGGTGCAGCAGGTATCTTATGCAGTGATTTTGCAAAGGTACTAGCCAGAGCAGGGGCTAAGGTAGCATTACTTGATATAAACGAAGAAATGGCAAGGCAAATAGCAGATGAAATTCAAACAGAAGGTGGCATTGCGAAAGCATACGTATGCGATGTACTAAGCAAAGAAAAATGTGATGCGGTAGCACAAGCAGTTGAAATAGAGTTTGGAGCTTGCGATATTTTAGTAAACGGTGCTGGGGGAAATAGCCCAAAAGCAACCACAGATAATGAATATTTCATGCAAGGGGATATAGAAAAAGGAATGAAAACATTCTTTGATTTAGATATGGGAGGAATCGATTTTGTATTTAAATTAAATTTCTTAGGAGCACTAATTCCAAGCCAAAGTTTTGCAAAGCAAATGATTGGAAGAAGTGGCTGTAATATTATCAATATCAGTAGTATGAATGCCTATACACCACTCACTAAAATTCCAGCATATTCAGGAGCAAAAGCTGCGATATCTAATTTTACCCAGTGGTTAGCAGTGCACTTTTCTAGAGAAGGAATTCGTGTCAATGCCATTGCACCAGGATTTTTTTCAACCAATCAAAATAAAGCATTATTATGGAATGAAGATGGAAGTCCAACGGCTCGTAGTGGGAAAATTCTTGCAGCAACTCCTATGGGGCGTTTTGGTGAGAGTAGTGAGCTAGAGGGAGCCTTATTATTTTTATTAAATAATGAGGCGGCTGGTTTTATTACAGGAGTGGTACTTCCTGTAGATGGAGGTTTTTCTGCATATTCAGGAGTTTAAGGGAAAAACCACTAGATTTCTAGAGTATACTGGTAGCAAGAGGAGGAAATCAAGATGAAAACAATTTTAGTCCTATTAGATAGTGTGAATAGAAATTATTTAAAGATGTACAATCCAGCATGTAATACAATAACTCCTTCTCTAGATGCTTTTCGAGAGGATAGTGTTAAGTTTAATCAGCACTTTATCGGATCAGCACCTTGTATGCCTGCAAGAAGAGATATCCTAACTGGAAGATTAAACTTTTTGGATCGAGCTTGGGGTGGAATTGAAGCCTTTGATACTACCTTTCCTAGATTGTTAAGCAAACAAGGAATCAAGAATTCTATTATCACAGATCATACCCACTATGTAGAAATAGGGGGTGAAAATTACTTGCAACAATTTCAGACCTGGGACTGTATTCGTGGACAAGAGCATGATACTTGGGTTTCTTCGGATGTAGTACCCAAATTGCCAGAAGAATTTTATGGGAAAGTATCGTTGCAATATGAACTCAATAAACTTAGATTTACCAGTGAAAAAGAATACCCTACTCCAAAGACCTTTCAGCAAGCTAGTAAATGGATAGAGGACAATAAATCTTGTGATAATTATGTGTTGATGGTGGAAGGTTTCGACCCGCATGAGCCTTTTGATTGTCCCAAGGAGTATTTAAATCTATATGAATCAGAGTATAAGGGGACTTTCTACAACTGGTCGGGTTATGAGGAGGCAAAGCATCCAGAAGAAGCCACCAAGCATTTACAAAATTGCTATAAAGCTACGTTAACTTTTGCAGATAAGTGGTTTGGAACTTTTATAGAAACACTGAAAGAATATGGACATTATGAGGACGCTCTTATTATTTTTACTACCGATCATGGGCATTTATTAGGAGAGCATGGATTTACAGGAAAAAACCATTTTCATGCATACAATGAATTGAGTCATATTCCTTTGCTTGTTCACCTTCCTTATGCAAAACATAAGGGGGAAGAGCGAAATTGTTTAACGCAAAACATAGATATTATGCCAACCTTATTAGAGTTTTATGATATGGAGATTCCAAGCCAAGTAAGAGGGAAATCTTGGAAGAAGTTATTGTATCAGCAAGAAACAAAAGTTAGAGATGCTTGTATCTATGGGTGGCATGGTCAGTGTATGAATATCAGCGATGGGAAATATAGCTATTTTCAAACTCCGAATCCAGAGACAACAGCATATCATTACTGTAGTATGCCAAGTACTCTTTGGACCTATTTTGTACCTGAGGATTTAGAAGAAATAGAAATGGGCAGATTCCTGAAACATACAAGATATCCAGTCTATCGTTTCAAAGGAAACCAAGAGGCTAGTGTATACGTTCGTGAGAGCTTGCTCTTTGATTCTATGAATGATGAACAACAGTTAAATCCTTTAGAGGATGAGAATATGGTTGAAGAGTTGAAGGGAAAGATGAAAGACTTACTTCAGTATCATGATGCAGTAGATGAATTATATGATAGATTTTATTTGTGCAGATGCGTCACAAATACAAAAAGCGCATCGGTATGGAGGGAAAAGTGAAAAGAAATTTTATGGACCAAGATTTTTTGTTAGAAACAGAAACCGCTAAATTGT
>CAYJHO010000009.1:45066-46155 GCA_964369945.1 uncultured Lachnospiraceae bacterium | reverse complement strand
ATTATCTAATAACTTATTCAAAATAAATTTTGTTTTCTCATTTCCTGTAAGGGTCTTATATCTTGCTATATCTTCTCTCATATCTATCTTATCTCCAATCTGCTATACATATTTTGCGGCTAAGGTCATGATTTCTTCTTGAGATGTACTCTTAACCTCCACAATGCCTGCTAATCTTCCATTTGACATCACCAAAATTCTATCACAAATCCCCATTAGCTCTGGCATCTCTGAAGAAACCACCATGCAACATTTTCCCTTCGTTGCTTGCTAATTAATCAATTGATAAATTTCATATTTTGCACCAACATCGATTTCTCTTGTTGGTTCATCTAATAATAACACTTCAGGGTTTTTAAATAACCATCTACCAATGATTACCTTTTGCTGATTTCCCCAGATAGAGAACGAATCGGAGTCTTTTGAGAAGGGGTTTTTACCTTCATTGAATCAATAACCCAAGCGGTATCCTCTGCAATCTTCTTGTTGTTTAATAATAAATTTTGAATATATTTTTTTAAGGTAACAATGGTGGCATTCTCATTGATTCCTAGGGCTGGAAAAATACCAGTTTCTCTTCTTTCTTCTGTTAATAACGCAAACCCATTCTTAATCGCAGCTTTTGGGGTATTATTTTGTATTACCCTTCCTTCTATGGTCAATTCCCCTGACTTCATGGTTGCATAACCAAATATATTTTCAAGAAGTTCTATTCTTCTAGCTCCAACTAGACCTGCAACACCTAAGACTTCTCCCTTTCTTAACTCAAAAGAAACATCTTTTATGGTTGCTCCATACATTCCAGTAATATTTTTGGCTGTCATATATACGTTTCCAACCTTATTGGTTTTTTCTGGAAAGCGACTGGTAATTTCTCTGCCTACCATTTGCTTTATAATCTCATTCATCGTAAGATCTTTTGCTTTTGTGGTTGAAACATATTTACCATCTCTCATAATGGTTACATCATCTGATATTTCAAGAATTTCATCCATTTTGTGAGAAATATAAATCATCCCAACTCCACGATCTCTCAGTTTATTGATAATACGGAAAAGATGCTCTACCTCTTTGTCCGACAAAGAAGAT
>CAYJHO010000009.1:34638-44966 GCA_964369945.1 uncultured Lachnospiraceae bacterium | reverse complement strand
ATTTCCTCTTGTGATACAAACAATCCTTTTCTTGGGTATCTTCCTAGCCATAAATTATCCATTATTAGAAGATTTTTATACTTTAACTCATTTTCGTATCGCACTATTTAACGAGCATTTCCAAGAAGTTTATGCCTACCCAAGCAGACTCTGTAGCTACTGTAAAACATTGCGAGAAAACCAAAATCTATATCGTAAATGCAAAGAAAGCGACCTCTTTCAATTCGAATCATAGAAGATTCTTTCAAAATATTCTTACTTAGCTTTGCGCTCATTAGAAAGAGGTATCAAAACTCGGCATGAGTTTTGATACCTCTTTCTAGCGAGACTGTCCAATTTCCTGACAGCCCTATCTTAATTAATATGCACTTTCACTCATCTTTGCCAACTTCGCTGCTTGATCTGCTGCAATTAAGTTATCTAAGACTTCTTGTAAATCTCCATCCATAATAGCATCTAACTTATGCAAAGTAAGTTTGATTCTATGGTCTGTTACTCTTCCTTGTGGGAAGTTGTAGGTACGTATCTTTTCAGAGCGGTCTCCTGTTCCTACTTGACTTCTACGAAGCTCTGCTTCTGCATCATGTGCCTTTTGTTGCTCTAGGTCATAAAGCTTTGCGCGTAACAGTGCAAAAGCCTTTGCTTTATTCTGAATTTGTGACTTTTCCGTTTGGCTATATACTACAATTCCTGTTGGGAAGTGAGTCAGACGTACAGCAGAGTCTGTAGTATTAACACACTGTCCACCACTTCCTGAAGCACGCATAACATCTACACGAATATCTTTATCCTCTATTACTACATCCACCTCTTCTGCCTCTGGCATAACTGCTACCGTAGCAGTTGAAGTATGGATACGACCACCTGATTCTGTGGCTGGGACACGTTGCACACGGTGTACTCCTGATTCATATTTCAATACAGAATAGGCACCTTGACCAGAAATTTGGAAGTTTACTTCCTTAATTCCTCCAATACCAATTTCGTCCATACTCATAGTTTCTACTTTCCAACCTTGAGCCTGGCCAAATTTCATATAAAGTCTATATAGTTCTGCTGCAAACAAAGCTGCCTCATCCCCACCTGCACCTGCACGTATCTCAACGATTACGTTCTTATCATCGTTAGGATCCTTTGGTAGCAATAAGATTTTAAGTTTTTCCTCTAATTCTTCTACACTTTTCTTTGCACCACTTAATTCTTCTTTGAGCATTTCTCTCATATCTTCATCGGATTCTTCGTCTAACATTGCCAAAGAATCTGCTATCGTTTCATTGCTCTTTTTATATTCTGTATAAGCTTCAACAATAGGAGTCAAATCACTTTGTTCCTTCATCAAAGCACGAAAACGCTTTTGGTTATCTGCTACATTAGGTTCATGTAACTCTCCCATAATTTCTTCATATCGGATCAATAAATCTTCCAATCTATCAAACATGTTATACCTCTTTCTTTATTCGTCCGTAGACAATTCTATCTAAGCCTGCAAGGTCTTTTCTTACTTCTATTCCTACATAACCTGCCTGCATCATTTCTTCTTGTACAGCTTCTGCTTGGTCATAGCCTATTTCAAAAAACAAATAGCCTTCTTCCTTTAGATAATTTGCTGATTCCTGTATTATTTTTCTATAAAAGTAAAGACCATCTTCATAACCATCTAAGGCATTCATAGGTTCGTGGCATTTCACTTCTACCTCTAAACTATCGATCACATTCGTTGCAATATAAGGCGGATTGGAAACTATAATATCATATTTGCCTTCTACCCTTTCAAACAAATCTCCTTGTTTAAAATCGGCTTCGAATAAACCTAAGTTATCCCGATTCTCACTTGCCACCTCAAGAGCTTTTGGTGAAATATCAACCCCTAAGCCTGTGCACCCCTTTCTATGTGCCAAAATACTAAGTAGAATACATCCACTTCCTGTACACATATCCAAGATACTATCACCTTCTTTTACATGGTTTAAAACGAGTTCAACTAGGCACTCTGTATCATGCCTAGGAATTAGAACATGTTGGTTTACCTTAAATTCTAATCCATAAAAATGACTAACCCCTGTAATGTGCTGCAAAGGGATTCTTTCACTTCTACGCTGAATATAATTTCGATATTGTCTAATCTCGTCTTGATTCAATTCACGATCTCCATCTAAGAGTAGCTCCTGCCTTGTAGTGTTACAGGTATGTTCTAATAACAACAACGCATCTAAGTCACACTCTACGATCTGGGCAGCTTTTAGTTTCTCAATGCCTTCATGATATAATTTCCTGTAAGTCATCTTCCACTTCCTCAATTTCTTCTTCCACTACTTCTTCTGAAGTTTCTTCTGTCTTTACTTCATCTTCAAAATCTTCTTGAAATTTATAATCAAAGCTTTCTCGTAAATAATTCTTCCAATCAAATACTGCTTCCACTGCTGTAATCGCTACTTCTACTTGGGCCTTATCTGGTTCTTTTGTGGTAAGCTTTTGTAACATAAGCCCTGGTGCTGATAAAATATTTGTAAATAGATTATCAAATTTTCCTGCAAAGCGAATGATTTCAAAAGAAATCCCTGCAATCACTGGAACTAAAAGAAGTCTAATTATAATTTTCAGTAGAGGATCTGATACTTGTATAAAGAAAAATAAAATACAAGAAATCACTACTACATATAATAAAAAGCTGGTTCCACATCTTGGATGTAATCTGCTAGAACAAACCACATTATGAACAGTTAAAGGCTTCCCTCTCTCAAGACAAGAAATACATTTATGTTCTGCTCCATGATATTGGTATAACTTCTTAATGTCATCCATTTGACCTATGGCTAGAATATAGGCTACAAAAATAAACACCCTTGTCAATGCTTCAATCACAGATAATAGGAGACGATCCCTAACAAAAATAGCTGCCAAGCTAGAAAGCCCTAATGGCAATAGCATAAAAATTCCTATTCCCAAAGCAACGGCAAGTATCATTGTGAAATTCAGAATAATATCATTGGATTTGTCACCAAATTTCTTCTGTAACCATTGCTCAAATTTTCCAGGCTCTTCTTCCTCTTCTAAACTAATCTCTGCTGAATAATTTAAACTTTTCATTCCTAACATCATAGATTCAATAAAACTATAAACACCACGAATAAATGGAAGCTTGGAAAATCTTGATTTGGTAAAATTCATAGCTAAATCTATATCTTTTGTGATAATTTCTCCATCCGTTTTACGAACTGACACTGCACTCTTATCACCTTTTTTCATCATAATACCGTCAAGCACTGCCTGCCCTCCGATACCTGAATAGCGTTTTTTATTATGAATTGACATGTTAACCTCCATATCTTCATTCTATTATTTGGGAATCTGTTTTAGAAATCCAAAAGTAAAGTAGCCACTTAGGTACAGCTACGTTGAAACCGAGCGAGAGCGTATTTTGTGAATACTTTTGCTTTTGAATTTTGTAATAACGATTCCGTTATTCATTCCGTTATTTATGCGAAAAAGGTTGAGATAGCCACCTCAACCTTTTTTACATTCTTATTGTACACCGTATTTTTTGTTAAATCTGTCAATACGTCCACGAGCTTTAGCTGATTTCTGTTGACCTGTGTAGAATGAATGACACTTTGAACAAACTTCCACATGGATATTTGCTTTTGTAGAACCTGTCACAAATTGGTTTCCACAGTTACATGATACATTCGCCTGATGATACTCAGGATGGATTCCTTCTCTCATTTCACTATCACCTTTCTATACTAAATATAATATATGTTCTCATCCATGCCACAAATTGCAGCTAGATAAGTGTATCATATATTTTGTCTCATTTCAAGTGCTTTTTTACAAATTTGTTTGTTTCTGTACAACTTGTACAAATTCTTTATTATTCTTCGTTTTTGAAAACTTATCCAATACTCGATCTACCGCATCATCACTCTTCATACCATTCACTGCTTTACGTATTAGAGTAATAGCTGCTTGCTCTTCCTCAGTTAGTAACAAGTCTTCTCTTCTAGTTCCTGATTTTGGAATATCAATGGCTGGGAAAATTCTCTTCTCTGATAATTTACGATCTAGAATCATTTCCATATTACCAGTCCCTTTAAATTCTTCGTAAACTACATCATCCATCTTCGAGCCAGTATCTACTAAAGCTGTGGCAAGTATAGTAAGACTTCCACCCTCTCGCATATTTCTAGCAGCACCGAAGAAACGCTTTGGCATATGCAATGCTGCTGGGTCTAAACCTCCTGATAAGGTTCTACCACTTGGTGGAACAGTAAGGTTATAAGCTCTCGTCAATCTAGTAATACTATCTAATAAAATGCAAACGTCTTTTTTGTGTTCCACTAAACGTTTTGCTCTTCCTATTGTCATTTCCGCCACTCTCTTGTGGTGTTCTGGCAACTCATCAAAGGTTGAATGGATGACTTCTACGCTAGGCCCTTCAATTGCTTCTTTGATGTCTGTTACTTCTTCTGGCCTCTCGTCAATCAATAGTATAATTAAATGGATCTCTGGATTATTTATTTTAATGGATTTGGCAATTTCTTTTAACAAACTAGTTTTCCCTGCCTTAGGTGGAGATACAATCATACCTCTTTGCCCTTTTCCAACCGGGCTAATCAAGTCCATGACACGCATTGCTATGCTGCAACCAGGACTTTCCATCGAAATTCTTTCATTTGGGAAAATCGGTGTCATATCCTCGAAATTGGGTCTTCTTGCTACGATTTCAGGGTCGTAACCATTTATTTTTCTTACATATAATAAAGCGCTAAACTTTTCTTTTTCTGTCTTGATTCTAGTATTTCCGCATATGATATCACCCGTTTTCAAATTGAAACGTCTAATTTGACTTGGAGACACATATACATCTTGATCCCCTGGCATATAATTCTCACTACGAATAAAACCGAAACCATCTGGCATTACTTCCAAAATACCGGTCACTTGTACACCACTGTCTAATTCTACAGGTACCTCTTCTTTTAACTTTTTCTCAGATTCTATTGCATCTAATTTTAACATCGCCTCAACTACTTCTGACTTCTTCATGGTAGATACCCCTGCAATTTTTCTATGCTTAGCGATATCTTTTAAGTCAGAAAGACTTAAGGCTTCATACTTCTCTCTCATATACATTACCTTTCAATTTATCTCAATTCTTCATACGGTTGGGAATTTTGAGCGATTGGCTCTTTCTAGAATATAAACTGATTATAGACCAATTTTCTCCTTTTGTCACTATGCTTGTTGCAAATAATAAAAAAATGCATTAAAATCAAATCATACTATATTAAATGAGGTGATGATTATGACAACAAACGAAAAGGCACTACTATTACATAAAGAGTGGGCTGGCAAGATAGAAACTACATCAAAAGCGGCTGTAAATTCTAGAGAAGCTCTTTCTCTAGCCTATACACCAGGTGTTGCTGAACCTTGTAAGGAAATTGCAAAGGACAAAGAAGCAGCTTATACTTACACCATGAAAGGAAATACTGTTGCTGTAATTAGTGATGGATCCGCTGTTTTAGGACTTGGCAATATCGGTGCTCATGCTGCTATGCCTGTTATGGAAGGAAAGGCTGTGCTTTTCAAAGAATTTGGCGGCGTAAATGCTGTGCCTATTTGTCTAGACACGCAAGATACCGAGGAAATCATCAAAGCGGTTACTTGGTTGGCTCCCGCATACGGCGGAATTAATTTAGAAGATATTTGTGCACCAAAATGTTATGAAATAGAAGAAACCTTGAAAAAGACATTAGATATTCCAGTCTTTCATGATGACCAACACGGAACTGCTATTGTAGTATTATCGGGCATCATCAATGCTCTTAAGGTGGTAAAAAAAGAGAACAAAGATATTCGTATCGTAATCAACGGAGCTGGAAGTGCTGGCATCGCCATTGCTAAATTGTTGATGGAATACGGCTTTACCAACATAATTCTATGTGATAAGGTTGGAATTCTAAGCAAAGAAACCGAAGGCTTAAACTGGATGCAAGCACAAATGGTAGAAATCACGAACCAAAAGCAAGAAGTGGGAAGTCTTTCGGACGCCTTAATTGGTGCTGATATTTTTATCGGAGTTTCTGCACCTAATGTGGTAACTGAAGATATGGTAAGAACTATGAATACTGATGCTATCCTATTTGCTATGGCAAATCCTGTTCCAGAAATCATGCCCGATTTAGCCAAAGCAGCTGGTGCTAAAATAGTAGGAACAGGTAGAAGTGATTTTCCAAATCAAATCAATAATGTACTAGCTTTCCCTGGAATTTTCAAGGGTGCTCTCGAAGGGCGTGCTCCACAAATTACAGAAGAAATGAAACTTGCAGCTGCATTAGCCATTGCTTCTTTAATTGCAGAAGAAGATTTGCACGAAGACAATGTCATCCCTGAAGCTTTTGATCCACGTGTATCAGAAGTGGTTTCACAAGCCGTAAAAGCTCATATTCGTTAGGAGTATAACTATGTCTCATGTAGCAAAATGGTTGGACAAACCGTACTATTCTCTCAATGCATACTTTAAACATGTATATGGAGAGAAATGTTATAAAATTGCCCTCGATGGCGGCTTTAGTTGCCCCAACAGGGATGGCACCATAGATTTTCGTGGATGTAATTTTTGTTCTTCTGCAGGCAGTGGCGACTTTTCCGTTACACTCTCTGATGAAGCATCCATCGATAGTCAACTAGCAGGAGCTTTTGCTGACTTAGCAATAAAACGTTCTGCTTCTAAATATGTTGCCTATTTCCAAGCCTATACGAATACCCATGGGCCAATTGATAAGCTGCGAACCCTTTTTACAAAAGCTCTCTCCCATCCGCTAATCATCGGTATTTCTATTGCTACTAGGCCTGATTGCATGGGAACAAAGGTACTTGACTTATTAAAAGAATTAAAAGAAGCCTACCCAGATAAATTCATATGGGTAGAACTTGGCTTACAAAGCATACACAAAAAAACAGCAGAATACATTCGAAGAGGATATCCATTAGAAGTTTTTGAACAATGTGTGAAACATTTGCATTCTCTTGAAATTCCTGTTATTGTTCATATTATACTTGGTCTGCCAAATGAGACGCTAGAGATGATTTTAGACACAGTTCATTATGTGAATCATTGTCATCCTTTTGGCATAAAATATCAATTATTACATGTTTTAAAAGAAACCGATTTAGCCATAGACTATAAAAATGGGTTATTTAAAACGTATACACAAGAAGAGTATATCTCACTTTTATCTACTTGCATTGCTCATACTGCTCCTGATATTGTTCTTCATCGTGTAACAGGGGACGGACCAAAAGATCTATTGATCTCTCCTACTTGGAGTTCGAAGAAACTTTGTGTACTAAATGATTTACATCATTATCTGAAACAAGAAAAAATCTATCAAGGGAGGGATTATTATGGTTCAAGATCCATTGACTCTTTATAAACTCATTATACTTTACATGATTGATAAAGTTGACTTTCCATTAACCACAGCTCAGGTAAATGACTTTATATTAGAAAAAGAATATACCAACTTTTTAACTCTCCAACAAGCAATTGCTGAACTAGCTGAATCTGGTCTCATTCGTACCGAAACTGTTCGAAATAGAACACACCTTTACAACACTGCAGAAGGAACAGAGACACTAAGATTTTTTGATAATCGAATCAGCGAAGCAATCAAAGAAGATTTAACTCACTATTTTCACAATCACGAGTTAGCGCTTAGAAATGAACTAAGTGTATTTTCTACCTACTACAAATCAACCACTGGAGAATATGAAATCAAAATGACTGCAAAGGATAAAGACACCATCCTTGTTGATTTAATTCTCTCTGTACCGGATGAGCAATTAGCGATCAGTATGTGTGATCAATGGGAAAAGAAAAATCAAGAAATATATCAATATTTAATGGAGCAATTACTATAAGAAAAAGCCCTAAAAGCAAGGTGTCGAACCGAACTTTTAAGGCTTTTTTCTATCGCAATTTAAATGTCTTGCTTGCAATTTTATAAACCAAAATCATAGAAATTGGTACATAGACTACAGAAAATACAATGACCACTAAAGCAAAAATTTGTGTAGGTATTGGGTCATCTAAAATGAAATAGCAAATGAAATATGTCAAAAATGTAATCACACTATAGACCGGACTTTTCATTTTCAACTCTTTGGTAAATGGCTGTAATAAATAATATAAAACCAAATAGTGCACGGAGAAGAATACCGAAAGTGCAACTACCATGAAAGCCAGCACTGGGTACAACCATAACTCTTGTGTACCACCACTTAGAAATAATAAAACAGGTAACAAAATGGCAATAGTAGCTGTTGGAAGCATATTAATTCCAATCAAAGATTTCAAACGCTCTGTAAAAATAGCCAAGATCGTTTTAGGTTCTCTATAAAAGTTATAATGTAATAGGCTACTATCACAATTCATAAACATGGTTTGTGTCACATATTGCCCTCTATTGATAAAATATAACACAAACGGAAGTGCCGTGGTTGAATTCAAAATCAAGTACTGAATCCCAACTTTCACCTCTTCTTTTATGAACATTCCTACGATAACAGCTATACCCAACACTAAAATAACAGCAGCAATGATTCTTGAAGTAGATACTAACAATTTCTTATGTCGATTGACAAAAATATCATTAAAATATCCATAGCCTTGCTTTTTGCTTTCGAAACTTTGATCTACAGAAATTTGCTTACTAAATGCTTTTTTCATCGTAGCTTCTTTTTTTGTTTTCATTTTCAGCTTATTGTTATTCCCTTGATATATTTCTTTTGTGATGTATAGATACTCATCAAAATATACAATCTTTTTGATTGCCCATACATTGAGCATTAGCATCACTACAAATAAGACTAGGGTGACAAAACTTGGAATTTCGATTCCAACGAAAGGAAGTCCATAGCACAATGCCAATAGGATTGTAATACACAACCACCCAATTTTGCCAATATCATTTTCACTACTTATATTCCCTGTTTTCTCATAATGGTGTAATTTATATGCGATAAAAACATTCTTTACAATGATAATATAAATTGGCATAACTAAGGTAAATAACAGTAATAGGAATAGATCCCAACTATTTTGGGCAAATGAGAACAAGACATATACGATACTTCCTCCTACTACATACCCTAAAAATAGTTCAAACATATAATACAAATAATCTACCAATACGTACTTTTTAGCATCCATCCGAAGTAACATAACCCCATAGTATTTTTCTGTATTAGGATCAAAAAACTTAGTATTGGTAACCCCTCCTATTAATGTTAGAAAAAATAAATATTGTAGCATTTGATGAAGGGGTGCCTCATCAATTGTCATGATTGGTAAAATGTAGAAACCAGCTAAATACAATATTTTATACAGAATGGTCTTTAAAAATAAAGTGGAATAGGCAAAAAAGGCAACGATTACCTTTAGTGCACTATTTCCCAAAAGGTTTTTGGGCAATAGTTTCTTAATAATAGGAATCTGTGCTAGAAAAAATAGAAATCCATTAATCCAGCAAGTCACTCGTAGTTTAACAATATGTATAAAGATATTAGTCATGCTCTTCACCTCGTAAGGCTTGAATAATACGATTTTTGGTCTCCTTATTATTCTCTAAATCATTTTCAATTAATTCTAATTTCCCTTCATGTAACAATACAATTTCATCACATAGATCCAAAGAAAGCTCCAAAATGTGAGTCGAGAAAATGATAATACAATCTCTCTTCATACTCCTAAGTAGGTTTTTCATCTCTTCTGCCACTACAACGTCAAAGGATGTTAGGGGCTCATCTAGCAAAATAATCTTGGGATTCGCTATCATATTAATCAGCATCTGCATTTTATTTTTCATTCCATGGGAATAGTCTTTCAATAACTTATTTCTATCTTTTTCCTCTATCATAACCATTTTGAAATACTCATCCATAGATTTCATATCTGTTATTTTATCCTTATTCACATCCAAGAAAAACTTCAAGAATTCTTTTGCTGTAAGAAAATCTGGTACTACCGGGGTCGATAATACATAGCCGATATCCTCAGTCTTTAGCGGTTTTTCTAAACCATCTTCCTCAACATACATTCTACCAGCGTTTGCTTTAATATCTCCATTAAGACAGTTAAAAAAGGTAGTCTTTCCTGCACCATTTCTTCCAAGCAAACCGTATATTTTCCCTGATTCAAAGTGAAAATCTAACTGTTCTAATACTTTTACTTTTTCATAGGACTTATCCAAGCCTTCAATCCATAGTTTCATCGTTTCTCCTCTTTCACATAAATTATGTATTTCACCAATTGTATCTACAAT
>CAYJHO010000009.1:5286-34628 GCA_964369945.1 uncultured Lachnospiraceae bacterium | reverse complement strand
ACAGAAAAAGAATGGGAATTGTTCAAAACTCGCGTAAAAGCACCCTTCAAGCACATGCGCCGCGCCCTGCCCGGTAGCG
Organism: uncultured Lachnospiraceae bacterium; assembly: GCA_964369945.1. Classification (GTDB taxonomy): domain Bacteria; phylum Bacillota; class Clostridia; order Lachnospirales; family Lachnospiraceae; genus RGIG6307. The sequence goes on along the minus strand of CAYJHO010000009.1, from coordinate 34,549 downwards.
CCGAAGTGTCCGAAGTAAAACAAAGTCACAAGGACGAACTGACACAACTGTCCACATGGGCAGGCGAAGGACAACGCCGTCGCTGGAATTACCTGTCGCCGCGCTACAAAATCGACCGCACCATCAGCATAATTCATACTTCTTTGTATATCTTCGTATCCATTAGGAGTTGGATTGTCATTCTCCACAATAATAGTTGAAAATCCTAATTCTCTTGCTTTCACATAAATATCTGTAACAACATTGCTCCCTTCGCCTAATGCGGTTGGAATCTTCGTTTCTGGATTTCCATCTTTGATATGAATCAATCCTACATTGTTCTCTGGATTACTAATATATTCTACCGGATCTAATCCCGCCACATATATCCAAAAAGTATCTACTTCTAGTTGACAGCTCTTCTTAATCTCATCGATAGGAACCACTCCATCCACAGCCTTAAATTCGTGATCATGATTATGATAGTAGAGGCTAATTCCACGTTCTTTCGCTAGCGCATCACTTTTTTTCAACAACTCACATGTAGATTGAATCTTTTCTACGCTGTCCGTTTCTGAAAAAGAAAGACCAACCTTATTACATCCTAGTATGTTCAAATAGCTTAAGAACTCTTCAAAACCTTCTTCTAACTGAGCTCTTCCCACATGACAGCTAACAGCTTCTACACAAGCTTCTTCTAAAACTGCCTTTAACTCCTCTGCTGGTGCTTCAAAAAAGCCAGCAAACTCTACCCCGTCATACCCTAATTCTTTCACCTTACGAATGGCTGCATAGAGGCTATCTTTGTCTGTAATAAATTCACGAACTGTATATAATTGAACTGCATTCTTCATTATGATCTCCTTCTTATGCCCAAAACATATTTTGATTGATATCATCAAAGATCATTGTCTTTTTCAAAAAGTCAATGGCTTTTTCTAATCCTTCTTTTCCTGTCATTAAACCATCTTCGTGCTCAATTGAAATCACACCATCATAGCCAATTAATTGAAGTTCACTAAACATCGCCTTCCATACTTCAGCCCCATGACCGTAACCTACTGTTCTAAACATCCATGGTCTTTCTGATAAGTCAGCAAAACTTGAAGTCTCTAGAACCCCTTTTGCACCACAATTGATTGGATCAATCTTAGTATCTTTGGCATGCACATGATAAATACAATCTTTTAACATGCGAATTGCTGCAACTGGATCAATTCCTTGCCAGAATAAATGGGACGGATCAAAGTTTGCTCCTACCGACTCACCTACAGCCTCATGTAAGCGAAGCATGGTAGATGGGTTATATACCGAAAATCCTGGGTGAATTTCAATTGCCACTCTAACGCCATGCTCTTTTGCAAAGGCTCCTGCCTTTTTCCAGTATGGGATTAACTTCTCATTCCATTGCCACTCTCTAAGTTCTGCATGCTCTGTTGGCCAAGTAGCTACGGACCAGTTTGGATACTTAGACTCTTCGCTATCTCCTGGGCAACCAGAAAATGTTACTACTGTCTTTACTCCTAATTTCTCAGCCAATAGCACTGCTGCCTCAAACTCTGCATGATCTTTCGCTGCAATCTCTTTGTTTGGATGTACTGGATTTCCATGTACAGAAAGTGCTGCCACACTAAGACCAGATGCATCTATGGTAGCTTTGAATTCCTCTAGTAAACTAGGGTTTTTCATAAACTCTACCGCATCACAATGAGCAGTTCCTGGACAACCACCACAACCAATTTCAACTTGCTGAACTCCTAAACCTTTTAAATAATCTAAAGTTTCCTTTAGCGATTTTTCTCCTAAACAAACGGTAAATACACCTAACTTCATATTTTCCTCCACTAAACATTGATATTTTTAGTCAAAATATACAGGTTTTCCTGATTTTGCACTTTCATAAATTGCTTCTAAAATTCTAGTTACTACAGCTGCTTGTTCTGGCAATACGCGTAACTCACCTTCCCCTTTGATGGCATTTACAAAAGTATGTTGCTCTAGTACTTCTGGTTTTGCACTTCCGCCTTCAAAGAATGCTACTCCACCTGCTGCAAAAGAAGGTTTTTCTGTTACTTGTGTGTTATGCTTGATATAATTTAATCTAAGACCATCTGTCATGTCAGCGCCTGCCTTTGTTCCACAAAGAACTGTTTTCGCCTCTTCTGGATCTGCTACATTTAATGCCCAGCTACTCTCTAATGAAATAGTTGCTCCATTTTTCATAACAATATAACCAAAAGCACTATCCTCTACTGTAAAATCTTCTGGTATCCATTGTCCAAATTCATTTCCTTGATTCGTATCATTATTTAACTTGTGGTAAACACTTCCTACTGCATAAGCAGGCTCATAGTTATCCATCATCCAAAGAGTTAAATCTAGTGCATGAGTTCCAATATCAATTAATGGACCGCCACCTTGTTCGAATTCATTTAAGAATACACCCCAAGTTGGAACTGCTCTACGTCTAACTGCTTTTGCCTTTGCATAATAGATTTCACCTAAAGCGCCCTCTTCACATTCTGCTTTTAGATATAAACTATCTTGTCTGCATCTATTTTGATATCCAACGGTTAAAATTTTACCTGTTTCTTTTGCTGTATCTACCATTTCTTTTGCTTCTGCATAGTTCATTGCCATTGGCTTTTCACACAACACATGACTATTTGCCTTTAGAGCTGCCACAGAAATTTCACAGTGTGATCTATTTGGTGTACAAACATATACCATGTCTAAATCTAATTTTAACATTTCTTTATAATCAACAAAAGTCTTTGCATCTTCTGTGCCAAATTCCTTTGCCGCTTTCACTGCTCTTTCCTCTATAATATCACAAAATGCTACAACTTCAATTTCTCCTTGTGCTTTGATTGCTGGTAAATGTTTATTCATTCCAATACCACCACAACCTACGATTCCCGCTTTAAACATAATAATTACTCCTTTAGATTGTTTATTGTTTTTCTATCTATTCTGTAGTATACTTATCTTACTGGTTTTTGTCGTGTAAAAAACCATTATACTAGTGACAAATTCTGCTACAGAGAGGGACTATATTTTGAATGGATATTATGAAAAAGGACGAGATACTTCTCCTATCGATTGTTGGGTCGCTAAGAATAATCATTGTGAACTCCACTTCCATAGCAGCCTCGAACTTGTTTATGTGACTACGGGAACTTTATTGGTTAATTCCAATGGAAATAGCTATGAAATTTCTAACGGAGAAGCTATCTTCACTCCTCCCTATACCTTGCACACCTACTCCTCTTTAGAAGAAGGCTATTCTATTAATGTTACTATCCCCTTAGAATTGATTCCTTTTTTTAATACCTATACTAAGAACAAACAATTTATACATCCACACTTTGTGGATAAGGATCAGAGCCTCTTAAGCAACCTACAACTACTGCTATTAGAAATCAAAAAAGAAAAGTCTTCCCATCTGATACTAAAAGGCTATGCTTATACTATACTTGGGATTCTATTAGAACAACTAGAGACGCAAGATTATGCCAATAGACAATTACCAACATTTAATCAGGATGTTTTGAACTATTTACAAGAGAACTTTATGCTAGGAGAGCTAAACTCTACCATTGCTGCCAAGAAATTTGGTTATTCAGAAAGTAGGTTTTCTCACCTATTTACCAAGTCAATTGGCTATAGCTTTAACTATTACTTAGGAATGCTTCGTGTACAACATGCAGCTACATTACTGATCAATAGCGAACTCTCCTTAGTCGATATTGCACTAACTTCTGGATTTGAAACCATGCGAACTTTTTATCGCACCTTCAAGAGGGTTTATGGGATTACCCCATCACAATACATCACACAACATATTACATCAAAATAAAAGGAGTCTTCTAACATGAAAGAAAAACAAATTTATTACTATACTAGAACAGGAAGAAGTGAGGCCATTGCCGAAAAGCTAGCAGCACAATACCAATGCAAGGCTTGCAAAATAACAGATAGCCAAAATTACAATGGAGTCATTGGCTTTATCAAAGGTGGGGCGAAGGCATCGAAAAAAGACTCCACTGATATTTTCTATGAAACGGTAGATTCTGATAAGGAAATTGTTCTAGTCTTCCCACTTTGGGCCGGAACCTTCCCTCCCGCCATCAATAGCTTTTTAGAAAAACATGAAAAGAGCAATATCATACTAGTTCCTACTTCACTTACCTCTAAACTGAAAAACCGTGAAGGATTCCGAAATGTAATTGACCTAATCGGCAAAGATATTATGCATGTAGAATTTGATTTAGATGCACAATAACAATAAAAGCCATAGATACTTGAGCTAATATAAGCGCTAGTATCTATGGCTATTTTTATTCTTATGATAGGTAATGCTCCAAAGAAACACATTCCCCTTTTTGATAAACTCGCACTGATTGTTGTCCTATTTTCTTAGCTTCATACATAGCCATATCAGCAAAATGGACTAAACTCTTTTGACACTCTGCACTACTAGGAAAGTGAGCAATTCCCATACTACATCCACACTGCACCTCATGACCTTCAAAATGATAGACATCACAGAAAATTTCTGCTAGACTCTGAACTGTATCCTTTAAATCTTTCTTATCTCCATAATCTCTCATCAGGATTACAAATTCATCTCCACCTTGTCTATAACACCGCATATGTTCTCTAGGAAGTTGATTCAATCTAAGCCCTATACTTTTCAATAACTCATCCCCACCTCTATGACCAATGGTATCATTGATAGGTTTAAATCCATCCAAATCCACATAAATTAAGTAACAAGCCAACGGCAATCGCTTACTTGCATCTAGCACCAAATCCAAATCATCGTGTAAACTTCTTAAATTTGCAAGCCCTGTCAAGTGATCATATAATGCTATTTTCTCTATGGCCAATTCATTTTTCTTATTCTCTGTGATGTCTACACTTGCCACTACATGGGCAATTCTCCCATCTGTCCAAGGCATGGCAGAGCTAAATACACGGAACCACGAGCCATCCATTTGACGCTCATAATCCCAGCTATATGTTTTGCTAGGGTTCTCATTCTCATCCAATAACCTGGGTTGAGGACAAAATTCACACTGTTCTTCTTTATCTGTAAAGATTGCTTTATAACACTTCTTCCCCATCATATTTGCAACCCCACCATAAGGAGCTGCCATAGAATCATTCACATAAAGAATATCATGGGTATAATAATCATTCACATAGATATCAATACCTACATGATTCAGCACATTTTTCAATACATGTTCTGCATTTTGAATTCCCTTTTGGAACATTTCGATCTTAACCTTTTCTGCCAATAAAGATAATACTGCACAGGAACTCTTAATATCAATTTCCTTATCTCTAATTTCTTTTCTTAAATCAGAAATCCCAAGAATGGCTGACAATTCATAATGTTGATTTAATATTGGAATTAAAATCAAAATATTAGCTTGAAATATTTCCTTTAAACGCAATTCTAATTCATTATATTTTTCTTGATTACCTTCTACTATAATTACCTTCTGTGAAGATAATTCACTGAGCATCGCCCTTCCTAGTCTATCTTGCAAATCTAAGCTAACTTCAAGACCGTTTGCCTGTGGCAATACATAGTTGTCTTTGATGGCAAACCACCCCCTTGGGTCAACCTCATAAATAAATCCATGTGAAATAGAAAAAAACTCACAGGTTTCTTTTAAAAACTCTTCTCTTGCATAAACTTCTTCAGATTCAATACTTAACCGTTCTACTATTTTACTCAAAAACTTATCTTTTCTCTCACTAGACACAATTTTCCTCACAATTCTATCATCCATACTTAAATAAAATGATATCCCCATTGATTGCTAGTTACCTATAATGCGCTCTCTATAGCAATCGTCTTTCATTATACACGAGGTTGTATTACCTTTTCAATAGTAAAATCAATAATTAATTTATGATCAGGATGAATTTTCAATTAATTTATTTTATGATACCTAATTGTTTTTCTTTTCTTATTGTGATACAATAATCATACCACAATACTATGATTTTGAAAAGGAGGAATCACATATGTTCAAACTATTATTAATTTGTAGCAGCCTCTGCTTTCTTACTGCTTGCAGTGCTAATCAAACTTCCACTTCGGAACCTAGCACAAGCGTAGAACTTGAGTCTATATCAGAAGTAGAATCAGAAGCAGAATCAGAAGCCGTAACTACAGAAACTGTAGAAGGTGAAGTAACTACACAAAGTAATACTATCACTAAAACCTTATCTGGATCCATTACCAATGGTCTCTATCAAGTGGCAGCGCAAATTACCCTCTCCTCGGATTCTATCCTAAACTTAGAACAGGTTAGTTATACGGGTAGAGCACCCGATGTATATATTGCACTTGGCAATATAGAGAATGGAATTTTTGTTCCTACTGAAATTATTAGCGAGAAACTTGATCGTGCTTACGAAAATGAAAGTCTTAGTTTTGATTTGAAAGAATATGATTTATCTGAGTTTAATGCAGTATCTTTTTGGTGTGATGCTTATTCTGAAGATTTTGGCTCTACTTTATTAGTAGAATAATCTTACCACCTCATATATTAGAATAGCCAACTTCGCTTTCGCAAAGTCGGCTATTCTTCTTACCTTTAACTCTAAAATTCAAAATAGAATTTACAAGTAAATTTACTTTCTGTAAAGCGATACTTCTCAATCAGTCTTGGACCACAGCTAGCAGAACCAATTCCTGCTTGTCTATAGTCAATACACACTACTGTTTTATCACTTTCTTCTAGCTCATAATTATGATTCTTACTAGTTAGTTCTTCTTGTGTATAAGAAGATGCATGGAAGGAAAATGCTTTCTCACTAAAGATACTATAGCTCTTCTTCCCATTGCTAAATGCTACACAATCACAATCATAGTGGCTTCCATTTTCTTGTGGTTTAATATAGTCTTCATGCAAATCCTTTACTTTTGCGCAGAAATTCCCATGATAAGATGACAAATGCTTGTCTACATAACTTTCATAAGGTCCCATTCCTAGGTAATTTACCTCATCCATATCCTTTGTTAAAAATAGGCGTAATCCAAATCTTGGAAGTTCTGGTGTTTTCTCTGGCTTTTCTACCTGCATTTCTACAGATACATTTCCATTTCCTGTTACTAACCACTTAGATGTAATATAAACTAAAGGTTGTAAATAGATAGCACCTAGGGATAATTTTGTTGTGATTTCAATTTCAGTTTCTTTCACAACAACATCGGTATCATAGGTTCTAGTTATCATTCTATCGTATCCAGCTTCCATCCACTTATGCTTGATATTTCTATCATTGTCTGTTGGTGCACGCCATACATTATATTCAATGGCTTGATCTATGATCGATTCACCATCTTTTATCATGTAGCTAAAAGCGCCAGCAAACTTATCATAGGAATATTGAAAGCTTGCATTAGAAAGTTTGATGTATCTTGTTGTCTCTTCAACTTGTATATCTTCCTTACTTTCTCCATGCGTTTTGATTCTATCTGATACGATCTTTGAAATGCTATCTACATCTGATAACTGAATTTCTTCCTGTCCTAATAAATCTCCTGCCTTACGAACGTCTCGATCTTCTAACAATCGATATACAAAGCGAACAAACGTTTTCACATTTTGATCTACTTCGATAGAAAGATTTAAACTAGTTTCTGCCTTCGGTGCTAAGCTTGGAACAATCACAGTACCTGTCTGTTTCTCTACACCATCTTCTGTTACCATATACTCGATAGAACAATATTGTTCTAGTGAAGTAAAATCTAAATAATTTTTGATCACAAACTGTTGACTTGTTTTATCATAACTTATTCTGGCTGGACGATAAATATTTTTATGTTCTAACAGACCTGTATGAACCTTTCTATCTGGGTAAACCAATCCATCCATACAGAAGTTTCCATCGTGAGGAAACTCTCCTGAATCCCCACCATAGCGATGCTTGGTTCTACCATCTTCTGCTATCCCATCTGCAATGGTATGATCACACCATTCCCAAACAAATCCGCCACACATACAATCATACTTTTGGAACATTTGGAAGTAATCTTCTAAATCCCCAGGTCCATTGCCCATTGCATGAGAATATTCACATAGAATAAACGGTTTTCTCCCATCCTCTTCTCCATACTTTTCCATTTCTTCTAAGCTTGGATACATTCTACTAAATAAATCAATATTTGAAAAATCATTCTCTCTTTTTGCTAATCCAAAGATTGCTCCTTCATAATGACAAAGACGATCAGGATCAAACTCCTTTGTCCACTTTGTTGCTACCTCGAAGGTACAACCAAAGTAACACTCATTTCCCATGGACCAAATAATAACACTCGGTCTATTCTTATCTCTTTCTACGCATCTTTGTGTTCTATCTAGGGTAGATTCAATAAAAGCTTCGTTGTCTGCGATAAAGCTAGCAGATATTTCCTTATGCTCTTCCCAATCAGAATGTTCCATATAGACACTACTTACACCATGACTTTCATTATCCGCTTCATCAATCACATAGAAACCTAGGATATCGAAATAGTAATACATCATTGGTTGATTTGGATAATGGCTAGTTCTAACACCGTTTATATTATGTTGCTTCATAAGAGTCAAATCTGTCATGATTTGCTCTTTAGAAATTACAAATCCTGTCACAGGATCGCTATCATGGCGATTCACACCATGGAATTTCACCTTTACTCCATTGATGGTAAGAACTCCATTTTCTGCTTTTATTTCACGAATCCCTACAAGTTCGGTAATCACTTCCTTCTCTGTCTTTAGATTCAAGGTATAAAGATATGGATTCTCAGCATTCCACAAGATTGCATCTGCTACATCACATACAATCTTTGTTTCTGCTGTTTTTCCACAAACTACGATATTGCCTTCTTGGTCAAGAAGCTCGTATTCTACCTCTATGGCTTCTTTAGCAAAACTCAAATCAATTTCAACCGTTCCTGATTGATATTCATTATATGGCTTTGCCTTTACAAAGTAATCGCGAATATGTTGTGTCGGTCTATGTAATAAATAAACATCTCTGTAAATCCCACTCATCCTAAATTTATCTTGATCTTCTAAATAGCTACCATCACACCACTTTACCACTAACACCGATAATGTATTTTCACCTTCTACTAAATACTCTGATACAGCAAACTCACTGGTGCTGTGAGAAACTTGAGAATACCCCACAAACTCCCCATTGATCCATACATAAAAACAACTATCAACACCTTCAAAATTCAAATATACCTCAGGGGCATCTACTTGCTTCTCATATAGAAATGTTTTGTGGTAGGCCCCACATGGATTTTCTCTAGGAACAAATGGAGGATTGAAAACAAATGGATAGCGGACATTGGTATACTGATGATTGTCATAACCATAGTTTTGCCACATCCCTGGCACTACTACTTCTTCAAATCCTTCTAACTGATATCCTTTTTCATAAAAGGTTTCTTCCATTTCATAAATAGAATCAAAATATTTAAATTCCCAAGATCCGTTCAAACCTTGAAATCTATTAGATTTCTCCTTATCTATAAATACGTGTTTGATATAATTTTCTGCTGGAATATAATACGCCCTATTAGGACAGGTATTAACATGTAAATTTTCTAAATCCTCAAAATACTTTTTTACAATCATGGTATCCTCCAAATTTTATTTTTACTCATTGTAGTTTATGATTTTTCTTTTTTCAAGTAGCTAGGAGGATTATCAAATCTCTTTCTATTTATCTTCTTTCACTGCCCTAGGTAAATGTACAGTAACCATAGTACCTTCTTGCCAGGTACTTTCTAGTCCGATAGTACCTCCATGTAACTCAACAATACGCTTTACTATGGATAAGCCAAGGCCGTTACTCTTGTCTTTTCTTGCTCTATCTGCCTTATAAAATTTCTCAAAAGCCCTTCCTAAATCTTCTTCTTTCATCCCAATTCCAGTATCTGTAATGCTGATAAAAAACCCATCTTTTTCGTACATAGAAATACTTATTTGCCCTAGATTTGGAGTATACTTAATTGCATTTTCTATTAGGTTTACCCATACTTGAAACAATAAATCCTTATTGGCTTCTATTGAAATCTCTTCTATTTCTAACTTGATTTCTATCTGCTTCTCTTCCCATAACAATTGCAAATAGATTAATACTTCTCTCATTTGTTCCGTCAAGGAAAAGGTCTGTTCATGCAAGATACTTTGTTGATGTTCTAATTCAGAAAGCTTTAACAAACTAGTAGATAATTTGGATAATTGATTTACCTGTCTAGACGCAACCTCAATATATTCTAATCTTTTCTCTTCGCTTAAATTAGGTAGCGCTAAAAGTTCTAAATAACCTTGTATGGATGCAATCGGTGTCTTAAATTCATGGGATACATTAGAAACAAAGTCCTTATGCAGATATTCATTTTTGCCGATTTCTTTTACCATATAGTTAAAGCGATCAATTAATACACCAATTTCATCCTGCCTATTTTCATTGTATTCCACTTCCACCTGATAATCTCCTCTAGCCACTCTTTGCGCAGATTCTGAAAGTGCCTTAATCGGCTTTAACACAAATTTCACGGCAATCCCAATAAAAATAAGACCAATCGGTAAAATATAGATAAATACTCTTATGGTAAAGGCTATCACCATTTGTCGCGACGCTACTTCCACCTTTGGCAACACGGATAGGTAATTCGCTGCTAATGCAGAAAGGAAAAGGGACGCAAACAGGATACTAGAAAACAAAATAACATATTTCATATAAAGAGAACGTTTCAACTTCTTCATCTTACCACCGCCTTATAGCCAATCCCTTTCACTGCCACCAATTCGAACACGTTACAATCTGCTAATTTATTTCGCAATCTACTAATATGAACCTTTACTGTTTGATCCGTACTTTCTGATTCATAGCCCCATATCTCGTCCATTAAACTTGCTTTGGTAAAGATTTTTCCTGGTTGCGCTAATAATTTGAACAGTAGCTGGAATTCTTTTGCCGATAACTCGATTTCTTCTTTTTTCCAATGGGCTGTATAAGTATCATAATTTAATTGAAAGTCACCAATTTCAATCTGCTTTTCTTCTTTGATTTGCACCCTCCTAAGTAGGGATTTTATACGTAGTAACATTTCTTTTAATACTACTGGTTTTACCATATAATCGTCGGTTCCTGCAAGAAATCCCTCTTCTTTATCATTCAAGGTTTCTTTTGCCGTCAGCATCATAATTGGCATTTCATAGCCACAGTCTCGTAACTCTTTGGTCAACTGATAACCATCCATTACAGGCATCATAACATCTGTAATAATCAAATCTATGGAAGTATCTGCAAGCACATCTAGGGCAGCTTCTCCATGTTCTGCTAGAAAGCAGTGGTATCCACTGCCTTCTAAATAATCCCTCATTAAATTCTGTAAATCAATATCATCTTCTACTATAAGTATCTTAATCATATGTTTCACTTCACTTTCTATTCATAACGAAGAGCTTCTATCGGATCTAGTTTAGCGGCCTTGCTCGCCGGATAATAACCAAAGAATACACCAATTGCAACAGAAACACAAGCAGATAATGCTATACTCCCCATACTCGGTAAGGTTGCCGCACCAATCAAGCTACTTGCTAGATAACCTATTCCTGCACCAAGGAAAATACCAATCAATCCACCGATGGAACAGATAATAATTCCTTCTACGACAAACTGCATTTGAATCTGTAAATTTGTAGCTCCTAATGCTTTTCTTGTTCCGATTTCTCTAGTTCTCTCTGTTACACTGACTAGCATGATATTCATAACTCCAATCCCCCCTACCAAAAGAGAAATGGCAGCTATCACTGAAAGGGCAATACTAAGCGTAGACATCATGGTATCAAGAGTATCTAACATACTACTCATACTCATCGTAGTTACTTCAAAATCCAAATTATTCTCATAATAATTATTATAGAACACTTCTAGATTTGCCGCAAATTTCTCGCTATTTTCTGCATCGCTTGCCATCACAGTAATGGAACTATATCCCTGTTCTGCACCTGTAATTTCCTTTGCTGTTGTCAAAGGTATATAAGCATTGGTTGACATATCTTGTTCAGATCCTGTGTAATTGGAAAAACCTGAACTAACATATTCATATACCCCAATAATGCTAAACGTTAAAATATCATCCTGTATATAAATATCAATTTGCTCTCCTATCGCTTCTTGATCATTCCCATCAAACATATTATCTACAAATTTATCAGAAACTACTACTACATTACGATTAGAGTCAAGGTCTGTTTGTGTAATATTTCTTCCCACCAATATATCAATTGCATTAACCTCTACATATCCTTCATTCACTCCTTGCAGAGAAGTGTTTGCATAATTCCTAGCTTCTTTTGCCTGACCACTTCCCACACTTTCTGAAATTGCAACTCCTGCAATATCTTCTTGATATCGAAGCTCCATGGATTCTATCATCGAATCTGTCAAACGGTCACTTTCCTCTAGTTGTTGGTTGCTCCCCCCAAAACCTTCACTTGCCGTTTCTTTTTGAGTCACATAAACGGTTATATTGGCAGTTCCCATAGAACTCATCTGACCTGTTACCGAACTTGTCATTCCATCACCAGCCGTTAGAATTGCTATTACGGAAGCTACCCCAATGATAATACCTAGCATGGTTAATAAAGCTCTCATTTTGTTGGCTTTGATCCCTTCAAAGGCCATGCGAATATTTTCCATAATCCCCATCTTAATTGTCCTCCTGCTGAATCAGTCCATCCACCATAGTTACCACACGGTCTGTTTCTTTTGCTAACTCAGGGCTATGGGTAATAAAGACAATAGTCATTCCAAATTCCTTATTTAATCGATGAAACAAGTCCATTACCAATCTACCTGTCTTGGAATCTAAGGCACCAGTTGGTTCATCTGCTAATAAGATTGCTGGAGAATTTGCCATAGACCTAGCGATTGCTACCCTTTGCTTTTGCCCCCCTGATAATTCATTTGGTAAATGCCCCATACGATCTCCCATTTCAACCATTTCCATTAGTTCTTTTGCTTTTTTTGTACACTCTTTTCTAGATTTCCCTGCATACATCATAGGCAATTCTACATTTTTGAGTGCGCTTGTTCTAGGCACTAAGTTGAAATTTTGAAAAATAAATCCAATTTTTTCATTTCTAATTTTAGATAGAAATTTTTCATCTGCCTTTTGAATATCGATGCCATCTAATATGTAAGAACCTTCTGTTGCTTTGTCTAGTGCTCCAATAATATTCATCATAGTTGATTTACCAGAACCTGAAGCCCCTACAATTGCTACAAATTCTCCCTCATAAATATCGATATCAATACCATGTAAAACCTCTAATTCATTAGGCTGACCAATGTAAAAGCTCTTTTTGATGCCACGCATCTGAATCATTGCTTGTTTCTCCATCTTAATTCCCCATTCCTCTCATTGGCATCAACATTCCATTGGAAGAATTCTGCATTTCTAAATAGGCTTCTACATTATTTAAGATAATGGTTCCCTCCGTAATATTCTCACCTGAGATGATTTGGGCAAAATCATTTTCTTCGCCTAAGCTCACTACTTGTTCGGATAAGGAATACTCCCCTTCTTGACCCGGCTCATAAATCATAACACAGTCTTGCCCATCTTCATTTTCATATAAGGTATCAAATGGTACACTGATCACATCTTGGTAACTGTCCAAAATAATAGATACTCTTGCATTCATTCCAATTTTAAGTTGAGTAGCATCTGTTAATACCTCTACTAAAATTTCATAATTTCCATCTGCACTAGCAGCCGGCGCTACACTTATAATTTCACCTTTATAACTATCATCTCCTGTGGCATTCGAGGAAATTTCAACCTCCATTCCTAGTGCTACGCTATTTACATCGTATTCATTGACACTGGTACGAATCTGTAACTTATTATCATCTTGAATTACCACTAATACACCAGATGCCATAGCTCCTTCTTGAGCTTGCACAGAGGTTACTACCCCTGCCGCATCTGCATAAATACTAGATTGCTCTAAATCTGCTTGTAATGCATCTAAATCATAATAGTCTAAACTTTGATCGGTACTAAGTATCGTAGATTGAAGAGAATTATAACTGCTTTCTACTGAATTTTCTGCATTTTTATAGGCAATATCATAACTCTCTAAGCTATTCTCATATGCAGTATAGGTTGAATCTTTTGCATCAATTAGAGGTGCCATAAGTGCTCCTTGCGATGCCTTCGTTGCTTCATTTTGCGCTTTTGTTGTAGCATATGAATTTGCCGCATCTGTCGCCTTTATAGCTAATTCTTTTGTAGCTTCTAATTCTCCATTAGGATCATTAACTAAAGCATTTTGATAGTTAGCCTGTGCCTCTTCACTCGCCAGTCTTAGCGTTTCTGTTTGCCCATCTAATGCTGCAAAATCTGCAATATTCTTTTGTTCTTGTTGATTAAACTGGTGAACTGCATTATCATAGGCTGCCCTAGCATTATCTACTGCTTGTTGACTTGAATTTAGGCTTGCATTCGTTCCATTTTCAAGAGATTCTGCTGTGTCATTATAATTATCTTGTGCTGTTTTAATACTCTGGTCATTCTTTTTCTCCGTAGTAGCAATGGCTAATTCTTTTCTCTCTATATCAGCTTCTAAATTGGTGGTATCTATTTGTAATAACAACTCTCCAATCTGTACTTCTTGACCTACTACAACTTCAATACTTTCTACTGGATAATTGCTTAAATTCGAATATACATTGCTGACCTCTTTACTCTCTACTGTACCAGAAGCACTAATAGTTTTATAAAAATGATCGGATGATAGACTCGTTAATTCATTTTCTGCAATCACTGCTACTTGTTCTTTTGCTGTCAACATAGGAACAGCAACCATCCCGACTACTGCTACCCCTACTACAGATCCTATTACCATATGTTTCTTTTTCATAATTTCCTCCATACTTATGTGTTTTGTATTGTTCTAAGCCTACTATACTAGTCTATGGTTACAAAAAGGTAAACAAAAAAAACATGCAATATCCTCTCGGATTCTTACATGCTTTTTATCAACCATTATAATTTGACAGAACCTACTTGAATTTTACTGCAGTTCCATAAGCAATTACCTCAGCAGCTCCTTGCATAATCGCAGAAGAGGAATACTTGATATTCACAACAGCATCTGCTCCTAAACTAGTCGCTTCTGCTACCATTCTCTTCGTTGCTAATGCTCTTGCATCATTCATCATTTCATTATAAGCCCCTAATTCTCCACCCACTAGGGTTTTAAAAGATTGTGTAATATCTTTTCCAATATTCTTGCTCTGAATGGTGCTTCCCTTAACTAGGCCTAACATTTCTAATTCTTTCCCTGTAATATAATCAGTATTTACTAAGATCATCTTCTTCTCCACTCCTTATTTCTTTTATTCTTTGTCTTGTTACAAATATCATAATTCCGCTGATAATGAATGGTATGATTATTCCAATCAAGAAAAGCGGAGTCATAAAAAAGGACAATACTACTGCTAGTATGAGCCAACCTAACATATAAACAACCGTCCATACCATTATAATAATAGGTCCCACCATCTTACTTACATGTTTACTATCCATAGTCACCCTCCTCCATTCATTATAAATATACTCTCAGAATCTGTTTTTGAATTTCATAAGAACGATTCCGCGAATTCATTATACTATATTCGTCTGATTCTATCAAGTTTTTTCTCCAAATTGTACCATTTCTCTCTGTTAACCTTATCATTTACTGACTTATGTCGATATTAGAAATAGACTTATTATCTTTACTCTCTTAACCTGTAAACTACTTCGGAGAAAATCATATGAGAATCTTAGATCAATATTTTAAAGACCAAATAAGACAGCAAAATAAAACCTATCAATCTGCAGTAAAAGATTTAAGCAATCAATCAGAAAAACCTCCAGCGTTAGATCATTATATCTCTTCTGCTATCGTGGAGGAGGACAGCGAGAAGCACAAAAGCCTTGCTGATGAAGTTGCTGATGAAGATACTACTACTACTATGGATGGCAGTAATTCTGAATTTACTGATAGGAGAAAGGAACTCCAAGAGAATATTACACAACTAGAAACCGCATTAAGCAAACGTGTTGAATAGCAAATAAAAAATCAAGAGAATTGCATTATGCTTTTCCCTTGATTTTTTATTTTGTGTATATAATGTAAATGCCTAGCTCGTCCCTGGTTTTGGTTCGCATGAAACACAGGTACTAGATATTTAAAACCAAAAAAAATATAACATATAATTCCTAGTTTTTCAATAGTATTAATCGAATTTTGTCACATTTTACAAATTATTAATATTTATTGCTTCCTTTTACTTCATTCTTACTAAACAAAGCGAAACCCCCTTGTTTTATAGGGTTTTTAGTATATTATCAATACGCATTTACAACAAGCAATTCTCTGATTTTTGAATTTATTTTCCTGTTTTTTCACTTTATCGAACCATCTATAAATAGTAATTTTAAAACAATAAAAAGGCCATTGCTACAAGCTGATTATGTGCTTGTAATAATGGCTCTTTTCTTACTATTTATGATACAATTTATCGGTTTCGTACTCAGCCGTACAGGTTAAATTAATTCCTATTTTTCTAAATGTTGTTTCATCTACTTGAGTCAATAATACTGTAGAATGTGCTTCACAATTACGTAATTTAGATAATTGATCTAATGCTTTTCTAGCAATTGGATTGCTGGCTGCGCTCATTGCTAAAGCAATTAATACTTCGTCTGTATGTAATCTAGGATTTTGATTTCCCAAGTGCTCTAACTTCAAATTCTGAATCGGTTCAATAATCTCCGGAGCAATTAATATTACCTTATCTTCTATTTGTGCTAGATGCTTCAATGCATTTAGTACTGCATTAGAACAAGCACCTAATAAAGGCCCTGTTTTCCCTGTAACAATATGTCCATCTAAAAGCTCCATTGCTACTGCAGGTGCATCTGTTTTCTCAGCCACTTCCATTGCTTTCATTGCTACTAATCTATCTTCTGGACAAGCTTTTGCTTGACTTAATAAGATATTAAATTTATTGACACCGTCTTCGGATAGCATTCCTAGTTTATGTTCACAAAGAGATTTGTAATATCTTGATACAATCTCGTTCTTGGATGCTTCTCTACATACTTCATCATCTATGATACAGTTCCCAGCCATATTAACTCCCATATCCGTTGGAGATTTATAGCGGCTATCTCCATAGATACGTTCAAAAATAGCACTTAATACTGGGAATACCTCAATATCTCTATTATAATTTACGGTAGTTTCCCCGTAAGCTTCTAAATGGAAGGAATCTATCATATTCACATCATTTAGATCTACTGTGGCTGCTTCATAAGCTAAATTAACTGGATGCTTTAATGGCAAGTTCCATATTGGGAAGGTTTCAAATTTAGCATAGCCTGCATGAATGCCTCGCTGATGCTCATGATACAATTGCGAAAGACAAGTTGCCATCTTTCCACTTCCTGGCCCTGGTGCCGTCACTACTACTAATGGTCTTGATGTTTCAATGTATTCATTTTTTCCATATCCATCATCCGATACGATCAGTGGAATATTGAATGGATATCCACTAATTGGATAATGCATATACACTTTAATTCCTAAAGATTCTAATCTTTGCTTAAAGGCATTTGCTGCTGCTTGTCCTGTATACTGTGTTATTGCTACGGATCCTACATACAACTCTTTGGAACGGAAAGCATCTATCAATCGCAATACATCCACATCATAGGTAATTCCCAAATCTCCACGTATCTTATTCTTTTCAATATCACTTGCTGAAATTACGATTACTATTTCTGCTTCCTCTTTCATTTCTGTAAGCAATCGTACCTTACTATCAGGTTCAAATCCTGGAAGTACACGGGATGCATGGTAATCATCAAATAACTTTCCTCCAAATTCAAGGTAAAGCTTCCCTCCAAACTTTGAAATTCTTTCTAATATGTGTTCTGACTGAATTTTTAAGTACTTTTCATTGTCAAACCCGATTTTCTTCATATCCTACTCCTATTATCTCTTTCATTAACCAATATATTATATATAATTTATAAGCAAATTGCAATCATCTTTGATAAGCTTATAAAGATTTTAGAAGTTCTGTCACATTTTGTCCTCGGATTGGATGCATCAGATATGGCTCTATTTCTACTAGCGGCTTCAATACAAAGTCTCTCATATGCATTTCAGGATGTGGGATTTTCAATGAATCCTCAAATATAACCTCTTGTTCATAACATATTATATCTACATCTAGACTTCGCTCCCCCCAATGACGAAGTTTCACTCTTCCAGCTTCTTGTTCTGCCCTTTTGCAATAGCGAAGTAGTTCTATTGGGGTAAAGATTGTTTTTATTTTCATTGCACCGTTTAAGAAGTTAGGTTGATCTAATACCCCATAAGGAGGTGTTTCTATAAAACTAGAAGTTGCAACTCTCTCGATTTCTTTACAAGCATCTACTTTATCTAAGAAATCCTGGAAACTTTTATGGGTGTCACCAATATTGGCACCTAACGCTAAATAAGCCGTGTTCCAAGCCCGCTTTACTGTTAGACTTACATCTGTAAATTTAGTAGGAATGGGAGCATGTGGCTTATGCACTGTAATCGCAATTTCTTTTGCTAAAGGATAGTGAAGCAATAAGTGATGACATAAATGATTTGCTAGACTTTCTAGTAAATCAAAGCGATTCTTAGTACAAAAATTCACGATAGCTAGGGAAACCTCCCCATAATGTATGGTTTTTAAGATATCATCTTCAGCTAAACTGGTATCTAAACCTAAGTCACAATCGATAAAGAACATCTGCCCCAATTCTTTTTCACTTTCTAATACTCCGTGGTAAGCATAAACTTCTACGGCTTCTATCTTGATTTTATCCATCACATTCTCCTATCATTGCCCTTGTCATACGAATGGCATCTAAATTTTCTGCTATATCGTGCACCCTTACAAAACTCGCCCCTTTGGTATAGCCTAATACCGTAGTAGCTAAGGTTGCCGCTAACCTATGTTCCTTTTCTCTCCCTACAATCTTACCTAAGGTACCTTTATTAGAAGTAGCTATCATCACTGGATAGCCCAATTCGCATATGATTTCGGTACGATTCATTACCATTAAATTTTCTTGGTAGGTCTTTTGAAATCCAACACCTCCATCTAAAATAATCTTATCATCTGCTATCCCATGCTGCTTTGCAATTGCTATACTTCCCTTTAAATCTAGGATGAAATCTCCCCAAAACTCTTGATAATCATGCTCTGTTCTATTGTGCATCAAACAAACGGGCAAGCCCAATTTTGCTACAAGTTCAGGCATCCTATTATCCTTTTTAAACCCCCAGATATCATTGACCAAATCTACCCATGGTGCTACTGCCTCTACTACCTCTGGCTTATAACTGTCTAGAGACAGAGGAATATCAAAACGCTCTTTGATTCCTTGTAGTATCGGTGCAATTCTTTCAATTTCTTCTTGGATCGAAACTGGAGTAAAACCTGGCCTTGTAGATTCTCCACCAATATCTATGATATCTGCCCCTTCTAACATCATTTCTTCTGCTCTTTTTAATGCTAGGTCTAAGTTGTGATATTTCCCACCATCCCAAAAAGAATCAGGTGTCACATTCAAAATTCCCATAAGGTACATACGATTCGTTAAATCAAACTTTCGATTGCCTATTTTCAAACGCTAATCCCCCTATTTTTCTTCTCTGCCGTCCAATTACAAGCTTCTTGTGCCTTACAGCAAAAACAATTGCGACTGAGCTTGTCCGAAGTTCTAAGCAGATATCCTAACTCATCCACTTCATCTTCTTTATTGTGTGATGCAATGGCCTGTGAAATCTTACTAATTTCCTCTGTGGTATATTGGCAATCCACTAAAATCCCTGGTGCCATCCTAGCCCCTACTGCTGCATGCTTTTCTCCAGTTTCATATTGGGTGTATTTCCCAATGTCATGCAATAGTGCTGCGGCATACAAGACATCTTTCTCTAATTTAATTTGTTCTTCATAAGCTTTAATCTGCATAATTCTTGCAACATCAAGTAAATGAGATAAGCCATGTTTACAAAACTTTCTTTTCTTTTCCTTTTGCTTTAATAAGCCTAACTGCTCTTGGAATACAGGATGTTCTAGCACAAGATTTATTCTATCCATTTGCCTTGCCCTCTCTTCTCATTAGGTACCTTCCGATGATAGTCATAACAAGATAAATGCTAGCGGTGACTATGGCAAACAAGAAATTTTCCAAGGTTGATCCTGTTTCAATCAAAGAGTACATGATTGGAAATGTAATTAAACTTACCATAGACATCAAGGCAAAAGCCATAGAAAAGTCATTTAGTGCCGGACTCTCATAGTTAGGGTCGCAAATTTTTAATAGCATCATACCATTAATAGTAACTCCTGTGTTAACCCCAAAACTAAGAATAGCTCGTTCAAAATAATACTGTTCCTTCCCAAACACTAAGCGATACAAAGGAAAACATAACAAATAGGTAACGATAAATCCTAATGCAGATAAAAGAATGATCGGCAATAAATATCCTGCCACCGCTTCTACTGGAATACTTACCATAGCTGCTACAATGGCAAAGTCAGATATAGCTCCTACTATTTTAGATTTTAACTTTTTATCGAAGAGCCATTGCAATTTAAGGAGGCGTATCAAAGCATTGATTCCATACATCAAGATCAAAGCCATAAACCATACAGGAACAGACGATAAGCCTGGGATCTCTTCGGCTCTTGCCCATCCATAGATGGCATATGCCAAACCACAGTCTATTAAAATAACTGCCAAATGCAGGGTAATACTTTCTATGGAACTATTGTTTGTGGTTTCCCTTCCCACAGATTCTTGCTTTTCTCTATCCTTTTGATAACCTTTAGAAAAAGATACTGGCATATCTACCGGCTTTTGTAATAGTTTTGTTTGCCCCTTCTTACATGCCATATGTATGATAAAAATACCCAACAACATACCGCCTACTAGGCCAATGGTGGCATAGGTGGTTGCTATCCCTTGTGCAGTTTCCCAAAAAGGAAGCTGATAGCCTTGTAAGATAGATCCAACTCCAGCAGCAGTTCCATGGCCGCCTGAAAAACCCTGACTCAATTCAAAACCAAAGGTTCGATACCACTCCAATTCTGGAAACAAGAATAAGGCTATTAAGGTTAGACCGAAACCAATGATTAACTGTACTTCCCTTACGATACTAAATAAGCCACAACTGGTAAGTAGTGTACCTACACTGGTCTTTCTCTCTTTCTTATCTTCAAATCCATTCCCAAAGGGAACAGAAGCAAAAATAGGAACAATCAGTACACCTGGTAAGGCTGCAAAGGTTCCTATTGCCTCTTCCGAAAATGGTAATATAGCACCATCTCCCATGACTAATGGACCTAATACTAAACCGAGAAGGCCGCCAATCACGGAGGCTGGTAATAACAACTTCTGAAACAGTGGTACCTTTGCTCTTAATAGCATACCCAGTAATAATAGGCCACTTAGGATTCCTAAATTTTGTAATAATGCTTGTAATAATGATGAACTCATAAAACGCTCTCCCTCTTTATTTTTGCACAAAAAAAGACCAGTGTAAGCCCACTCGTCCCGTAAAATTTTCTGATAAATTCTAAGTTATCATAAAACAGCGGGATGCGAGAACAGTACCGCAGGTAAACCTTTCGTTCCCTTGACAACTCCCCGTTCAAAGGACACTTTACGCACTAATCTCTACTCTGTGCCTTTATTATATCATGGTAATTCTATTTGTCAAATAATCTAAGCCATGATATGATATCATCATGTATTTTAGAATATTAATGAACATTAGGAGGTTTTTCATTGAAACCCGTATTATTTAATCAATTTCAGGACCTTGTCCTAAAGGATATCCCGCTTATCGATGTTAGAGCTCCCATCGAATATCAAAAAGGAGCATTTCAAACTAGTATCAATCTGCCTATTATGGATGATGAAGAAAGAAGAAACGTTGGCACTCTATATAAAGAAGAAGGTAATGAAGCGGCTACTGCGCTCGGCATAGAGCTTGTTTCTGGAAGGATCAAAGAAGAAAGAATAGAAGCTTGGAAACGTGAGATTTTAGCAAAGCCTGAGACTATGATTTACTGCTTTCGTGGTGGCTCTCGCTCTCGCTTTTCACAGACTTGGTTAAAAGAAGAACATGGAATTGAGGTTCCTCGTTTAGAAGGTGGATACAAGGCCTTTCGTAATTACCTAATCGAAGCCTTGCTTCCTGAACAACTACCAATAAGACCTCTTATTTTAGGTGGTTATACAGGATCTGGTAAAACCATTCTACTTAAGAAACTAGAAAACGTTGTGGACTTAGAGTCTATTGCCAATCACCGTGGCTCTAGTTTTGGAAAACATAGTACTCCCCAACCTAGTCAAATCAACTTTGAAAACAACTTAGCCTTTTCTATGATTAAGCAAATTCATAAGGGTCATTCAACACTCATCTTTGAAGATGAAGGACTTCATGTAGGAACTTGTTATCTTCCAAAACCTTTTTATCACCATGTTAACTGTGGCGATCTAGTCTTACTAGAGATTCCATTTGAAGAGCGTGTTGCTATCACTTTAGAAGAATATGTACATGCTGCCCAATTAGAATATATTACAAACTCACAAGATCAAATGGCAGGTATGGAAGCTTGGCTTGCCTATATTATTAATAGCATTACACGCATGAAAAAAAGGCTTGGAGATGCTCGTATGAAAGAGTTACTATCTTTTCTACAAACTGCCTATCAACATCAGCTTTCTTCCGGAGATAGTTCCAAACATATTGCTTGGATTTCTGTTCTTCTTAAGGATTATTATGACCCAATGTATTTGTACCAAATAAAAAACACTACAAAAAAGATCGCCTTTCGAGGAAATGAATCGGAGGTTTTCGAATATTTATTAGGAGCATCTAAAGAATGATTACCAAACTTAGCTATGAAATTTCAAATCGAAAACAAGATATCATAGAAGTAAAACTTCAACTAGACAGCGACTGCATAGAGAGCTTTTCCTTTTTCGTAGGAAAATTAGAGATACTCCACTTTCAAGCAAGTCTCCCCTATGACTATCAAGCTAATATCATTCACACCGCTCCTACTAATTCCCTTTCTTTCTGGTACCAAGTTAGAATTGGGCAGTTCAAAAAGCATGGTAAAAATGGTGCTGCAAGAGAGGAAGAATATTTCTTTTGTGGGGAACAGGTCTTTTTGTTTCCTACGGACTTACTGACAGCAGAAGATGAATTCGATAAGAAACATATTAATCTCTTAGAAATCACTTTTGACCAAGAAGAATCACTTGCCGTACTCCCTTTCCCAAAGGGCAATCATTTAGAGTTAAGAGAATTTTTCTGGGGACACTGCTTTGAGCTTATGAAATCACCTTATTTAATTTTAGCTTCTAAGAGCTATCAGATGGTTGCAAAAGAGAGAAATCTTTCCCTTTGGAACAACCATGATACCTCTCTCTCACCTACAACACTAGAAGCTATCAAGGATTTATTTTCCTACTATTGCAAGTTATTTTCTATGCCCAATCATAGGATTGATTTGGTATTTCTCCCTAGCGACCAATATGGTCAATTTGCTGGTTGTGGAAAGCAGGTGCTAGCCTTTGACTTTTCAGAAAGCAAGCTAAGAGATTGGCAACTACTCTCTCATCGTTTTTTTCATAGTTTCATGGATACTGCACTTCCTTATCATGAATTTAGAATGCCAACTGGCATCTGGCTTACAGAAGCTTTGGCAACCTATTATGAAAATTACGCTTTGCAATCCTTACCTCCTTGCCTTCAAACACAGCTAAGTTTTGACTATCAAAAGGAAGTAGAATACCTCTATTGTAAATATTTGTACCTCTGTATCCTAGAAAACTCAAGTTTTCGCTTTGCAGCATTAGAGCAAAGTCATTTACAGAATTCCCTCTACACTGAGTTTATGCATTATACACATGCACCTTTAATACTTTGTTTATTTTCTTATCAAATGAATGTTCCAGTAGATGAGATTCTTCACTACTTTACAAGTCATAAACCTGTTCTTTCTGTTAGTGACTATTTCAGTACTAAAAAAGAATACAAAGAATTCTACCTACAATATGTGGAAGACTTTAACTTATTGCCTCTTTGGGATTACCTTACTAAACTTTCTCTCTCAAAGCCTGTGCTGGAATCTTTACTTCTAGACTATGATAGCTTATTAAAGACTTGGGGAGATTTTCAAAGAAAAGGTAACTTAGAACAAAATAGTCCTAACGAAATCTTAATGAGATTAAGGGATTATTCCCCTGATTTATACGAAATCCTTTCTCATTTATAGCAAATATATCCACAAAATAAGGTGTTCACCTCTTAGGTGCACACCTTATTTTTACTTGTTGACATATTCTAATATTTAACGATTAAATCTGATATAGTTCACTATACTTTTTACTTAAATACTCCACATAGTACTTAGGATCGAAGTCTTTCTTACAACAATTTTGGATCACTTCTGCTGGTGTTAGCATCTTTCCATATTGGTAAATATGCTCTGTAAGCCATTCTGTAATCGGAGCCATGGTTCCAGCCTGAACCAGTGCTTCTAAGTCTAAGTCTTCTTTCAGTGATGCTGTTATCTGAGATGCATAAGCACTTCCAATGGAATAGCTAGGGAAGTAACCAAACATACCACCTGACCAATGAACATCTTGTAGGATTCCATGTGCATCATCTGGAACATCCACACCTAAATATTCTTTGTAAAGCTTATTCCACATAGCTGGCAATTCATCCACGGAAATATCCTCTAACATCATGCGCTTTTCCATCTCATAGCGAATCATAACATGTAAAGAATAAGTCAATTCATCTGCTTCAATTCGAATCAAACTTGGACTAGACATATTGATTGCTTTATAAAACTCATCTACCGTAACATCTGACAATTGTTCAGGGAATACTTCTTGCAATTTAGGGAAAACTAAAGTGCAAAATTCATGAGAGCGGCCTACAATATTCTCCCAAAATCTAGATTGAGATTCATGAATCCCCATACTTGTCCCTGAAGAAAGTACTGTTTCTGACAAATGATCACCTGTATTTAACTCATACATTCCATGTCCACCTTCATGTATCACGCTAAAAAAGCTACTTGCTAAATTATTCTCATAATAATGTGTGGTAATACGTACATCTTTGTTAGAGAAATGCATAGAAAATGGGTGTTCTGTCTCTCCTAATACACAATAATTTTTATCTAATCCTAGTACATCCATAAGGTACTGAGCCATCTTTGCTTGTCCTTCTATCGGATAACTTCTTTCTAAGAAATCAACTCTTGGAGCTGGTTTTTCCGTAATCTTTGCAATCAGAGGAACTAAACTCTCACGAACCTGTGAAAAATAAGTATCTAGAATATCTGTAGTCATCCCCTTTTCATAATCATCTAGCATAGTATTATAGATATTATCTTCTTCTGGTTTCTCATACTTTGCAAACTTTTTAGAGTAAGTAATTAACTTTTCTAGTGATGGCTTAAATAGTTCGTAATCACTAGCTGCCTTAGCTTTTTGCCACGCTTGCCCTGCAGCATTTCGAATAATTTGATACTCCACATACTCTTCCATTGGAATCTTTTCTGTTTTTTCTCTACCTTCAATAACTAGTTCTAGTTCCTTTTTTGTTTGCGGATCTAGGCTACTTTCCTCTTTCTTCAATACCTCTAAAATTTCTTTAAGTTCCTCGGATACTCGAATCTTATATCCTTCTTCACTTAGAATCCCTAATGTTTTTCCTAAATTATCAGAAGCTCCTTTTGGCATACAAGTTTCTGCATCATAATGTAACATTCCTATGGCATGACCATAAGCTGAAATTTTAGCTTGATATTTCTTAAATTTTTCTATTGCTTCTTGTAAATTCATACTTTCCTCCATTCATATAACTCAAGATAAGAGTTGTAATACTATTTGTGCTGTCGTATAAACAACAAATACTATCATTCCTGCATTTAAAATTGCTTGTCCTATGGAAATCACTTTCCCTTCTTCTTTCAAATCTTGCTTAATTTGCTTGAATTTTAATATAAATAAAATCAAACCTACAATCACGATAACCAGAATGATAAGTTCAAACACAAGCAATACAAGAATTCCCGTTATTTCGTCTAAACTAATCTGATTGATAAAATCAGGTGAAGCAATTAAATTTGGATCACTAAACTTCTCAATATCAATCAAATTAATCATTTGAGAGGCTAGATAGCCCATACTATTCATCATTGCATGTAAGATAATGCAAGGAATTACGCTTCCTGCCTTTAAATATACATATCCAAAGAATACACCTAAGATAAATGCATAGAAGAACTGATTCGCATTCGCGTGAAATAGGCCAAACATCAATCCTGAAATAAATAAAGCTGGCCATTTCCCATAAATATGCACCTTATCTATAATAAACTTCCTAAAAAATATCTCTTCTATGATAGGAGCTCCTACTACAGTTAAGAAAAATATAACCAACGGATCTAGACCTAACATAACATCTAAAAGGGGGTTACTTACCGCTCCTCCTTTTACCATACCAACGATAGCTGTAAATGTTAAACCAATTAAATTTCCTACAATCATCATAAAATAACCGATGCAAAAATATTGTAAGATTGCTTTGATACCCAATTTGTTCTTTTCTAGTTTTGCTACCTTTCGATTTGGAATATACATGCTAGGTACTAGTACAGCAGCTCCTGCAATATAAAATGCTACGGTACTTAGCAACAACGTCAAACTAGTATTTGACCCTATACTAGGAATCATTTCTGCTAGCACCAAGGTTACTATTTGTGCTCCCATAACCGCCAAGGTCATTAAGGTGTACATCCACCCCACATAAGAAAAATCTTTTTTTGCCTGCAACATATTTATTGTTTCCTCTCTTATTATCATTGACGATAATGTTTTTTCTATACTATAAAAGCATAACCCCTGCTTTTTCACATATTTCTAGACTTTCTTGATCCCATAATGAAGATTGAACTTCTCCTATATGAGCCTTCCCAAGAAGTAACATACACAAACGTGATTGTCCGATTCCGCCACCAATTGTTAACGGTAACTCATCCTTTAGTAGCATACTATGGAACGGAAAATTACTTCTCTCTTGACACCCTGCAAGCTCTAGTTGTGACTTCAGTGAATCTGCATCTACTCGAATCCCCATAGAGCTGATTTCAAAGGCAATACCTAAGGTTTCATTCCAAAACAAAATATCCCCATTCAATTCCCAGTCATCGTAGTCCGGTGCACGTCCATCGTGTGGTTTTCCACTCTTTAATGCACCACCGATCTTCTTAACAAATACCGTCTTATGTTCTTTTACAAAAGTATTTTCACGTTCTTTTGCGCTCATATCAGGATACATGTCTTCTAATTCCTGGGAGGTGATAAATGTTACTTCCCTCTTCAAATCGGTATCTAATTCAGAAAACTGCCACTTCATTTCATCTAAAGTTCCACAGATAGCGCTAACAATTCTACAAACAGTATCCTCTAGATAAGCTTCCGTTCTCATACTGCGGTCAATTACTTTCTCCCAGTCCCATTGATCTACATAAACAGAATGAATATTGTCAAGTTCTTCATCTCTACGAATAGCATTCATATCTGTTGCTAAACCTTTTCCTACAAAAAAGTCATATTTATGTAGTGCAAATCTCTTCCACTTAGCCAAAGAGTGTACCACCTCAGCTTCTACTAAAGCTGCAGGTATATCAAAATCTACAGGACGCTCTGTTCCATTTAAATTGTCATTTAAGCCCGAATTTGGATCTACAAATAGTGGTGCTGTTACTCTTTTTAAATTTAGTGCTGCACACAGCTTAATCTGAAATGTATGCTTGATTAAACCAATTGCCTTTTGTGTTTCGTATAAACCTAATTTTGCCTGATAACCTTCTGGTATATATGTCTTCATTCTTCCCTCCATACCCATTAATATTCTCTCGGAATCTGTTTTCGAATTTCGTAGGAAAGATTCCGATAATTCCTATTACTTTTCTTCTGCTAACTGCTTTAATTTCCCTGGAATATCGATTCTTTGCGGGCAATGCTTCATACAGGCCTTACAATTGATACAAGTTGCTGCGGTCGCATAATCAATAGCGGTTCCTGAGACAAAGCCCTCATGGCTTAATGGCATAGCCTTCGTATTCCAAGCCTTAAAGCTTGCTGGAATTTGAATTCCTACTGGACAGGGCATGCAATACCCACAGCCAGTACATGGTACCTTTTGATATTTCTTAATATTTGCTACTACGGTTTCGATAGCTTTATGCTCTAGATGATTAAGGGCTTTGATACTACCGAAAATCTCGATATTCTCTTCTAATTGTTCTTGATTACTCATTCCAGAAAGAATGGTTAATAAATTCTCCTGTTCTGCTAACCAACGGAAGGAATAACTTACATTACTTCCCCCTAATTCGCGATATGGACCTGCAATACTATCTGGTAAATCAGATAAAATCCCGCCTTTTAAAGGCTCCATAATAATAGTTGGAATCTTTCTCTTAACCAGCTCGTCATAGCCCTTTTGTCCAGGAGCATCTTCTAAATCCAAATAGTTATACTGGATTTGTACAAAATCCCAATCTGCTAAATCTAGACATTCCACTAAAGTTTCATGGTCATCGTGAATAGAAAATCCAAGATATTTGATTTTACCTTCTGCCTTCATTTTCAAAGCAAATTTAATAGCATCGTATTGTTTTACCTTGGCTAAATTTTCTTTGTTCATACAATGCATTAGATAAAAGTCAAAGTAATCCACTTGTACTCTCTCTAAACTTTCATCAAATACCCTTTGCATATATTCTTCAGAATCAATTCCCCAAAACGGTAATTTATCTGCTACATAAAAATCTTCTCTATTTAATTGCTTTAATGCTGTTCCTAGCGCTATTTCACTACCTTCATATACATAGGCAGTATCAAAATAATTAATACCATGATCAAAGGCATACTTTATCATATCATTTACCTTCTCTTGATCGATTTCATTTCCCTTTTTAGGAAATCTCATAGCCCCAAAACCTAATTTTGAAATTTGAATTTCTTGAAACATATTGTACTTCATTTTGTTCCCTCCTCATTTTGACATATACTATTTAATTATAGCATCCTTTG
>CAYJHO010000009.1:0-5276 GCA_964369945.1 uncultured Lachnospiraceae bacterium | reverse complement strand
ACTTCTATAAAAAAATATACTATTGCAAGGTACCAATGCAATTATTTTTGTCAAAATGACAACTTTACTTGTCTTTGTAATTATATCATGACAATTAAAATTGTCAATAGACTTTCTTTAAGATCGTTTCAAGCTCAAAAAAGGAAGAAATTCTATCACCGTGATAAACATGGGTGCATGCTTTTCCTAGCTCAGAAAACTCCTCTTTTCCTAAACGCTCTATTATTTTCCCAAAACTATAGATGTCGGTATACAAACCAACTTCCCTACCTGCTAATTGTTCTGGTGCTGCATAGTTCTTCGTCCCAAAACAGCAGCCCTCTTGCAAGGCCTCCCCCAAGTATCTTGCAATTCCAAAATCTAAGATACTAACTTGACCTTTTGCCGAAATCATCAGATTGCTAGGTTTTAAATCCAAATGACAAACAGCTGGTTTCCTACTTTGCAAATAGCACATAATATCCCATAATTGGTAAACAATCGTACGGGCCATTTCAGATTCTATTTCTCCTTGTCCTAGGATAAGTTCTAAGCTAATACCTTCTATTTCTTCCATGACCATTCCCACATGTTCCTTACCCTCAACCCAATCATATACCATAGGAATCCCTGGATAACGAAGTTTTGATAATATCTGATACTCTCTTTTCAAACAAGACACCATAAGACTATTGTTTTTTACTACAAGCTTCATCACATAGCTAGCTTCACTTCCTCTTCTTTTACAAGTGCAAACCTGCGTATTCGTTCCTTGATAAAGTATTTTTCTATCATAATATTCTTTCACATCTACCTCCATACCGACTTATATTCTCTCGGAATCTGTTTCCGAAAGTGAATCTTACTCTAACAGGATCAAGAAGAAGGAATCAAATACCTCACTACAAGCTCTCTCCCAGTCATTCCCAATCTGTTCTATACTATGTTTTTTCCATCCACGCTTTTCTATAAGAGAAAGGCAGGGATGTGTGGATACGAATTTCCTTCTCCCTTCCTCAATCACCCCTACTTCTCCCATTTCTGAAAATATATAATAAAGCTTTGAATCTAATACACACAAAACCCCAATTTCTTCTTTAGGATGGGTTTTTACATGAAATAAAATATGCTCTATAGCCACAGCTAGTTCTTCTTCCCTTGCATATATGCTAGGGAGTAAATAGGATTCCACCAATTTTTCTAGTTTCTTCTTTTCTGTTCTCAAGTCTCCCACTATTCTTTTTCTTGGATTCCAAAATGCCAAGAAAACTCCTTGTTCTCTCCCTTCAAATAACACTTCACAATAGCTTCGATCATAACGCTTCCCCTCTTCTATGTAGCAAATCGAATAATACATAGTCCCTCCTTCTCTCGGAATCTCTAAACCAGTAAATATAAGGCTTTCAGATTCCTTTTTTATAAAATCCCCTGATTTTTCAAGCAAAGATTGAATCTTTTGGGACAGTTTTCCAATGCAAATTTGCATACAAAGTAAACTTTGTATTGCAAAGTAAACTTTGTATTGCAAAGTGAAGTTTGCATTTTATCTAGTCGCTTATATCGTACCTTTTGCACGTATTATCAGCTGAACTTTTGAATCCTTATGAAGATTCCGAGAGTTCATAA
Source organism: uncultured Lachnospiraceae bacterium (assembly GCA_964369945.1). Taxonomy (GTDB): domain Bacteria; phylum Bacillota; class Clostridia; order Lachnospirales; family Lachnospiraceae; genus RGIG6307. The sequence goes on along the minus strand of CAYJHO010000009.1, from coordinate 3,671 downwards.
CATATACTCTACACTTATATATGTATTTTAGGCCTAGTTTGTCACATATGTTTGTAAAAAACTTTGAAGAAGTGGTATGCCCATATAAACTTCTATATATATCCCTATTGCAAGCACTAGAAATATCAAATAAATCATAATTTTCTTTTTGCTCTCTTCCTTTTGCAAATAGGAAAGCCAGAGTACAAACGCGCTGCTATAAAAAAGACCTTGTGGAAACCAAAATAGAAACCATAGAATAATACCTAGAAAACCATATTGCATCATGCATGCTTGCAACATCACGCCGAATTTAACTCCTACATAAAGTAAATAGAGATCACATGTAATACGTCCATAGCGATAACGATATCCTGCAAATAAGAAGGCTAACACAAAAGCATAGTGAAGTAACAAATGCCTCAGATAATCCATGTTTTGAATATTTGTTTTTGCAAATACCGTTAAGGCTGCTGTATCCATAAATCCTACCACACTTACAAGTTGTCTACCTGCTAATAATAGAGAAATCCAACCAAAAAGAAAGCAGCACCCTAAGATGTACTGCTCTCTTTTATTTATTTTACTATAATTTGTGATCCATGCTTTCATATTCTACCCGCCTAGTTTTTCTATAGTATATGAAAAAACCACAGCGATAGAACCGCTGTGGTCAAGTTTATCTCTGATATTTACTTTTATAAGCCATCAATGCTGATATGGTCTTAGAATCTGTAATTTCGCCTGCATAAATCATTTCGCAAAGCTCAGATAGTGAAAATTCTTTTACCTCTACAAATTCATTTTCATCTAGCTTCTGCTCACCTCTTTGTAAATCATGAGCCACATAGATATCTATTTTTTCACTGCAAAAAGCTACGGTAGTATGAATCGTAATTAGAAACTCTACCTGTTCGCTTTCATAACCAGTTTCTTCTTTTAATTCTCGAATAGCAGCTATCTTGCTTGGTTCCTCTTTACCATCTAAACCACCTGCCGGAATTTCCCAAATACTTCTCTCGATGGCATTACGAAACTGTTTCACCATTACGATATTGCCATTGTCTAACACTGGAATCACTGCTGCTGCGCCCTTATGCTCAATATGATCCCACTTAACTACATTTCCATTTGGTAACTCCATTGTATCTTTATAGTAATCAATAATAGATCCTTTGGCCACTAACTCTCTTGCAATTCTTCTAATTTCTGACATACCTTCTCCTACTCTGCTTGTAGCAAGTCTAAAAACCCTGCAATTCTTTCCATTCCCTTTTCAATCTGTTCAATGCTAATGGCATAAGAAAGTCTAATATGATTTGGACTACCAAAATCTTGGCATGGAATCACAGCTACAGCATAATCTGCCAATAAAATGTCAGCAATCTGGCTAGCACTTTCTATCTTACTATCTTTGTATTGCTTTCCATATAATTCACTTACATCTAGAAACATATAAAAGGCACCCTGTGGCTCTAAATATGAAATCCCTGATAACTTAGAAAGACTTTGACTCATATAGTCTCTTCTTTCTTGGAATGCTTCTTTCATTGCATGCACTTCACTTTGATCCCCTGTCAAGGCCTCTAGCGCTGCTATTTGTGCAATCGCGTTTGAATTTGAAGTTGCGTGTGACTGAACTGCACTCATCAGCTTTGCTAAGCTTACCGAAGAACCTGTATATCCCACTCTCCAGCCAGTCATTGCATAACTCTTTGACAAACCAGAACAGGTAATGGTTCTATTGTATATCTCTTCTGAAAGAGAGGCAATGCTTACATGTTCTGCTCCAGAATATGTTAACATTTCATACATCTCATCTGATACTACATAAATATCTTTTTCAATGATTACTTGAGCAATGTCTTCTAGTTCTTCTCTCGTATACAACATACCTGTTGGATTTGATGGAGTATTCAATACAAAAATTTTAGTTTTCTCATTGCAAGCTTGTGCTAATTGCTCTGCTGTAATCTTATAGTTATTTTCTACTTTTCCACAGATAATCACAGGAACCCCATCTGCCATTTTAACCATCTCTGGATAGCTTAACCAATATGGAGTTGGAATAATCACTTCGTCACCAGGATTTAAAATTGCACTAAATACATTGGTGAGTGAATGCTTTCCACCATTACTTACTACTATTTGTTCCGGACTATAGTCTAGACCATTAAATTCCTTGAATTTATTAGAAATAGCTTTTCGTAGAGGATCAATGCCTGCAACTGGTGTATATTTTGTAAAACCGTCTCGAATGGCAGTAATTGCGACTTCACATACATTGCTTGGTGTATTAAAATCTGGTTCTCCTGCAACGAACCCAACTACATCAATTCCATTCGCTTTCATTTCTTTTGCTTTTGCTGTAATTGCTAGTGTACTAGAAGGTTTTACTGCCAATGCCTTCTTTGAAACTGTTAATGCCATAAGACTTACCTCTACTTTCCATTTTCTACCATGAATTCCCGCTAATTTGTAATCCCTATTTCGCGAGCTCTTAATCGTTTTTATTTTACATGATTTTTCAAAAATATACAAGATTATAAATTGTCTAAAATAGCAATTAATTCATTCCCTTTCATTTGCCTCGCACCGATAAGCTGTACTTCCATCTCTTCTGCTCGATACACCGTGGTTCTTGATCGCTTTTCAATATCGTCTGAAGTAATCAAAACAGCCTTCGCCTTAGCTCCACCAAAATATCTAGTTAAGGAAGCTATTTCATTTAAATCTTCTGGTTTGGGAGTGGACATTTTACACGAAATGAAAATAGGAATTCCTTCTTTGATGACTACCACATCGATTTCGTTTTCTACATTATTTCTCATCTTGTCTTCTATTTCCCATCGTATAATAACAGAATGATATACTTCAGAGAATTTATGAGATTCCTTACATCTAATATAGGTATAAAGTTCTAACCAATTTCCTTTTACTGCAATAATTTCTTTTACAAAAGGAGCAACGCAATGAATTCTCAATTGTTTTCTTTTATACTGTACCCCTTCGATTAATCCTTCTCGTAAAAGTTGATCCAATACCACACGAACTTTATGTGGCACCATTTCTACCTTCTCTACAATCACAAGTGAATCCTGTGTAGATAGTGACCCCATACTTCTTCTTTGCACAAAATCATGAAAACTTTTCATTTCTGAAAGGTGAGAGAAGACAAAATCAGCCATTCTCAAAATAGCTTTATCATATTTTTCTTCTACTGGCATATGCATGTTTCGTTGAAATACTCGTCCATAAAGTAACAACATCTCTCTGAAATTCAATGGAATATCCGAAATACTCCCTTCAAATCTTCTAGCATTTTCTACATTGATAATTCGAAGACTTTCGTTATCAATGGCAACACAAGGAAAATTAAACTGCCTACAACATTCTCTCGCATAATTATTAATAATAGAATTTCCACCATTAATTTCTACGATCACATCTCCTACCTGATTTAATATCGTGGTTGCTATGATATCCGTAACAAGCTGAGGTTTTGTAATATCCAATTCGATAAATTCTAATTGAATCTGCGGTAACTTTTCTTTTAAAAACTGCTTTACTCCTTCTAATTTATCAAAATCTTTCTTTTCATAAAAGAAAACACTTTTCCTTGCTTGAAAAATTAGGGACGCATAAATATTATTTCTAAGAAACACGCCATCAAATATTTCAATTATGGTATG
>CAYJHO010000008.1:0-48600 GCA_964369945.1 uncultured Lachnospiraceae bacterium | reverse complement strand
AGAAAAAGTAACAGAAGCTGTTATTACAGTTCCAGCATATTTTAACGACGCACAACGTCAAGCAACAAAAGATGCTGGTAAAATTGCAGGATTAGATGTTAAGCGTATTATTAATGAGCCAACAGCAGCAGCATTAGCTTACGGTCTAGATAATGAGCACGAGCAAAAGATTATGGTATACGATTTAGGTGGTGGTACATTCGACGTTTCTATTATTGAAATTGGAGAAGGTGTTATCGAAGTATTAGCAACAAACGGTGATAATAGACTAGGTGGAGATGATTTTGATGAGAAAATCACAAACTGGTTATTAGCAGAATTCAAGAAATTAGAAGGTGTTGATTTATCAACAGATAAAATGGCACTTCAAAGATTAAAAGAAGCAGCAGAAAAAGCAAAGAAAGAATTATCTAGTGCAACTACAACAAATATTAACCTACCATTTATTACAGCAACAGCAGAAGGTCCTAAGCACTTTGATATCAACTTAACTAGAGCTAAATTTGATGAATTAACACATGATTTAGTGGAAAGAACTGCAATTCCAGTTCAAAAGGCCTTAGAAGATGCAGGATTAAAAGCAAGTGAATTAGCGAAAGTATTATTAGTTGGTGGTTCTACACGTATTCCAGCTGTTCAAGATAAGGTAAAGCAATTAACAGGTCAAGAGCCAAATAAAACACTTAACCCAGATGAATGTGTTGCTTTAGGAGCATCGATTCAAGGTGGTAAATTAGCAGGTGATGCTGGTGCAGGCGATATCTTATTATTAGATGTTACTCCACTTTCACTTTCTATCGAAACTATGGGCGGTGTAGCAACAAGATTAATCGAAAGAAATACAACCATTCCTACAAAGAAAAGCCAAGTGTTCTCTACCGCAGCAGATAACCAAACAGCAGTAGATATCAACGTTGTGCAAGGGGAAAGACAGTTTGCAAAAGATAATAAATCACTAGGACAATTTAGACTAGATGGTATCCCACCAGCAATGAGAGGGGTTCCACAAATCGAAGTTACTTTTGATATCGATGCTAACGGTATTGTAAACGTATCAGCAAAAGACTTAGGAACAGGAAAAGAGCAACACATTACTATTACAGCAGGTTCTTCTATGTCAGATGATGATATCGATAAAGCAGTAAGAGAAGCAGCAGAATTCGAAGCAGAAGATAAGAGACGTAAAGACGCAATCGATACAAGAAATGATGCAGATTCTTTCGTATTCCAAACAGAGAAAGCTTTAACAGAAGTTGGTGATAAAGTTTCAGCAGAAGAAAAAGCAATGGTAGAAGCAGATTTAGCTGAAGTAAAAGCGATCTTAGAAAGAACAGCAGAAGCAGAAATGTCAGATGCAGATTTAGATGAATTAAAAGCAGCAAAAGAAAAGCTTATGACAAATGCTCAATCTTTGTTTACAAAAATGTATGAGTCTATGCAAGGTGCAGCAGGAGCAGAAGCAGGACCAGATATGGGTGGCCAAGAAGGTTCCGCTCCAGCAGATGATATTATTGACGGAGATTTTAGAGAAGTATAAGAATAAAACACGATAGGCACAGAAACTAGCAGGCAAAGCTTGAGAGAGGATGTGCCTCCTCGTGCGTATAGGATTCTAGCAGTAAGCTAGTAAGAAAAGGAATGGAGAACGAATATGGCAGAGAAAAAACGAGACTACTATGAAGTCCTCGGTGTAGATAAAAATGCAGATGAAGCTAGCATTAAAAAGGCGTATAGAGCCTTGGCTAAGAAGTACCATCCAGATATGCATCCAGGGGATCATGATGCTGAGGTAAAGTTTAAAGAGGCATCAGAAGCCTATGCAGTACTTTCAGATGCAGAAAAGAAGCGTCAATATGATCAATTTGGTCACGCAGCTTTTGATGGAGGAGCTGGAGGGGCAGGAGGCTTTGGTGGATTTGACTTTAACGGAGCTGACTTCTCGGATATTTTCGGAGACATTTTTGGAGATATGTTTGGAGGCGGAAGACGTAGAAGCCATAATGGTCCTATGCAGGGCGCTGATCTACGTACTAGCATTCGAATTACATTCGAAGAAGCAGTATTTGGATGCAAGAAAGAAATTGAATTAAATGTAAAAGAAGAATGTAAAACTTGTAAAGGTAGTGGTGCAAAAGAAGGAACAAAGCCAGAAACTTGTGGAAAGTGTGGCGGAAAAGGTCAAGTTGTATTTGCACAACAATCTATGTTTGGAACCATTAGAAATGTACAGACATGTCCTGATTGTAAGGGCAGTGGTAAGATTGTAAAGGAAAAATGTACCGATTGTGGTGGAAGCGGTTATAAAGCTAGTCGCAAGAAGTATGAAGTGGATATACCAGCAGGTGTTGACAATGGTCAATTTAAGCGTTTAACAGGTCTAGGAGAGCCAGGAACCAATGGTGGTCCTAGAGGCGATGTGTTGGTGGAAATTGTGGTTTCAAAGCATCCTAAATTCCAACGCCAAGACATGAACATATTCTCAACGGTAGGAATTTCTTTTGTGGTAGCAGCGATTGGTGGAGAAATTATCATCGATACTGTAGATGGAAGAGTTATTTACGAAGTGAAGCCAGGTACACAGACAGATACTAAGATTCGCCTAAAAGGAAAAGGTGTGCCTTCTTTGAGAAATAAGGATGTAAGAGGCGATCACTATGTTACTCTAGTGGTAGAGGTACCAGATCGATTAAGCAACGAAGCCAAAGAAGCTTTGCGCAAATTTGATGAGCTATCAGGGAATAGTTTACAGGCTGCATCAGAAGAAAATGTGGAAGAACCGAAGAAGAAGAAAACTAAATTCTGGGAAAAATAAAAATGCGTGTAAAAAGTGTGAAAAGACTTGCAATTTTTTCGAATTTGTAAGATAATATATTTACAAATTCATACATTGGGAGGACATCATTATGGTAAATGTATTTATGAAATCTAGAACGGATGCATTGGAAAATGTAGTAAGCGAGAGAGTAGCAAAGCTTGAGAAATATGGGATAGAGGACATTGATGTTACAGTAAAGGCATCTAAGAAGGTTCAATCAGTAGAAATTTCACTGGTTTATAAAGGCTCAAGACTACGTGTTGAAGAATATGGAGAGCATGGTGAGAAGGTATATGATATCTTGGGAAATGCAATTCATGCAATGGAACGTAAGGTGAGAAGAACTAAGACCAATATTGAGAAGCATAGAAATGAGAGAATTCCAGAGAAACACTTTGAAGAAGAGGAAGTGGTACGTGAAGTTGTTCGTGTGAAAGAATACGATCACAAGCCAATGTCAGTAGAAGAAGCAATGCTTCAATTAGATGAAGTTGGACATCCTTTCTTCTTATTTGAAAACGCAGATACAGGACAGGTAGAAGTGATTTATAAGAGAGCAGACGATGGTTATGGTGTGATTAGACTTCGTTAATTACAAGAATAAACTTAGAGAATAGGGCAGGGAACTTAGCTTTATTTTCTAAGTTTTCTTTTTGCTATAGGTAGTTTTACTTGTGGTTTCTAAGCTTTGCCTATATAATGGTTGAGAGTCGATTAGGCATGGGAGGAAGTCATGTATCAGTTTAATAGTAAGATTAGATATAGCGAATTGGATGAGACAGGGAAGCTATCCATTGAAAATATAGTGAATTATTTCCAAGATGCTTCCAATTTTCAAGCCCAAGATTTAGGTTTGGACTTTGATTATTATATGAGTAGAGATTTAGCCTGGGTATTATCATTTTGGCAGATTGTGTTTGAAGAAAATGTCGGTTTAGGCGATGCGATAGAGATAGGAACCTATCCTCATGATTTTAAGAGCTTTATGGGATTTCGTAATTTTTATATCAAAAGCAAGGATGGGGCTTATATAGCAAAGGCCAATTCAGTTTGGACCTTGCTAGATATGAAAAAGATAAGACCAGCAATTCCAGAAAAGGAAATTTTAGAAAAATACCCAACCAGTGAAAAGTTAGAGATGAATTATGCGTCTAGAAAAGTGAGTATACCAACAGGTGGGGAGTTGATGCCACCACTTACCATACGTAAAGCGGATTTAGACACCAATTTACATGTAAATAATGCTAAGTTTATTTCACTGGCATTGGAGCATATAGATACCAAATTGGAACTAGAGGAAGTACGTGCAGAGTATAAGAAACAAGCATATTTAGGAGATGTATTACTCCCATATCGAGTAAGAACAGAGGATGGCTATGGCGTGAGTTTATTAGATCAAGAAGGGCAGAGTTATTTTAATATGCGACTCATAGAAAGGAAGAAGTAAATGATAAAATTAGGAGAGATACAAAGTTTAGGTGTTGTTAAAACAGTAGACTTCGGGGTTTATGTAGCACATGCTAGTGATTTAGAAGATAAGGTGCTATTGCCTTCAAAAGTAGTACCAGCAGGAACCGTGCTAGGAGATGAAATCGAGGTATTTGTTTATAGAGACAGTAGTGATAGAATGATTGCCACTACAAAAACACCAAAGCTTATTATGGGACAAGTAACAAGATTGAAGGTTGCACAAGTAGGAAAGCTAGGAGCTTTTCTAGATTGGGGCTTAGAAAAAGATCTGTTTTTACCTTTCAAACAACAAAAGAGACAAGTGCAAGAGGGAGAAGAAGTACTAGTATCCCTTTATATTGATAAGAGTGACCGTTTGTGCGCTACGATGAATGTGTATCACGACTTAGCATTAGATAGCCCTTATAAAAAAGAGGATGTGGTGCAAGGCTGTGTATATGAAATCAGTCCAAATTTTGGAGCTTTTGTAGCAATAGATGATAAATACTCTGCATTGATTCCAAAGAAAGAATTGTTTGGAACGGTTAAAATTGGAGATACCATTACTGCGAGAGTTACCGAAGTAAAGGAAGACGGAAAATTAGACCTAAGCATTCGCGAGAAATCTTATATGAAGATTGAATCGGATGCCGAGAGGATCCTAGAAGTGATTACAAGTTTTGGTGGTGCGCTACCATTTAATGATAAAGCGGCACCTGAAGTAATCAACAGAGAAATGGCAATGAGTAAGAATGAATTTAAGCGTGCAGTTGGTAGTTTATTGAAAAAAGATATGATTATATTGACAGAAAAAGGGATTGTGCTAAAAAAATAGTTAATTTCTCACAAAAACCTATTGCATTTTTTATGGAATTTGTGTAAATTTGTATTATGAGAACATACAAGATGGTTAAGCATACAAAAATACAAACTATTAATTGGTAAATTTGTATAGGCTAAAGGAGAACAGAATGATTTCTAATCAAATTTTACAAACTACAATAGAGGGCTTGAAGAGTATTAGTAGAGTGGATATCGCGATTATGGATCCGGATGGAAAAGAGGTAGCTACCACCTGTGATATTAGTGAGTGTAGTCAGGTTTGCATACAATTTGCGCAATCTTCAGCAGACTCACAAGAAGTGTCAGGGTATCAATTTTTTAAGATTTATGATGAGCATCAACTAGAATACATATTGGCGATTAAGGGTGCTACAGAAGATTCTTATATGATTGGTAAAATGAGTGCTTTTCAGATACAAGGATTGATGGTTGCTTACAAAGAGAGATTCGATAAAGATAATTTTGTGAAAAATCTTTTGTTGGACAATTTATTACTAGTGGATATCTATAGTCGTTCTAAGAAATTACATATGAATACGGTACAACGTAGAGTTGTTATGATTGTTCAAATGGAACAAAATAGGGAAATGAATCTAATAGAAATGATAAAAGCGAATTTTACTAGTGGTGGCAAAGAGTTTGTAACTGCAGTGGATGAACAAGATGCTATTATTATCAAAGATTTGTCAGAGGACGAGGGCAATGCAGAGATTGAAGTTTTTGCAAAGCATATTACCGAATCCTTACAAAAGGAAGGTGCAAAGCAAGTGCATATTTCCTTTGGAACAACAGTAGCTGAAATTAAGGATGTAAGTAGGTCCTATAAAGAAGCTAAAATGGCACTAGATGTAGGAAGAATTTTCTTTGAACAAAAGAATGTAATCGCTTACAGTGAATTAGGTATTGGTAGATTGATTTATCAATTGCCGATTCCGCTTTGTAAAATGTTTATACGTGAAATCTTTGGAGATAAAAGTCCGGATGATTTCGACGAAGAGATGTTAGTAACAATCCATAAGTTTTTTGAGAATAGTTTAAATGTATCAGAAACATCGAGACAATTATTCATCCATAGAAATACTTTGGTATATCGTTTGGATAAATTGCAAAAGATAACAGGTTTAGATTTGCGAGTAATTGAAGATGCAATTACATTTAGAATCGCGCTTATGGTAGTGAAGTATATGAAGTATATGCAAAGTTTTGAGTATTAAGAAGGTTTAGAGAGGTGGAAAAGCGTGACGAAACAAAAGAAAGCGCCTATCATGGATGAAAATGATGCAATCGTATTAGAGAATGTAACAATGGTATATACTAATACGCCAGCATTAAATGGTATTTCGTTAAAAATAAAAAAAGGAGAATTTGTCTTTATTGTAGGAGACAGTGGATCCGGAAAATCAACCATTATTAAATTGTTACTACGTGAATTAGTAGCAACAAAGGGAAAGGTTCATGTTTTAGGCGAGGATTTAACAAAGATAAAGCATCGAAAAGTGCCAGGGTTTAGACGAAGACTTGGAGTAGTATTTCAAGATTTTCGATTATTAAAGAATATGAATGTATATGACAATGTGGCATTTGCACAGCAAATCATTTCGATTCCTAAGGCACAAATGAAACGTAATGTGTCAGACATTATTAAAAATGTTGGATTAGGTGGAAAGTATAAAGCCTTACCAAACCAACTATCGGGTGGAGAACAACAGCGTGTAGCGATTGCAAGGGCTTTGGTAAATCGCCCTGAGATTTTGATTTGTGATGAGCCAACAGGTAACTTGGATCCTAACAATAGTAAGGAAATTATGAATTTGTTAGAATCTTGGAATCAAAAAGGAACCACCGTTGTAGTGGTAACCCATGACAAAGAGATGGTAGATAAGATGCAAAAGAGGGTTATCAAAATGAAAAAAGGTAGTTTGGATAGTGATATAGAAGTAGGAGGATATGAGAATGAAGATTAATACATTTCTATATACTCTAAAAGAGGGGCTTGTTGGATTGATTCGTAACAAGTGGTATACCTTGGCATCCATTGCAACTATTAGTGCTTGTTTATTCTTATTAGGAGTTTTTACAGCACTATTGATGAATGTTCAATATGTGGTGAAAAACGTACAAAAAGGAGTATCTGTTACTGTTTACTTTGTAGAAGAAGTGAGTGAAGATGATAAAATACAACTTAAGAATTCTGTTTCAGAGCGAGATGGAGTAGAAAGAGTAAGGTACGTCACAGCAGAAGAAGCTTGGGCAGAATTTGTAGTAATGATGGAATTAGAAGATTTTGTGGATGCCTTTAAAGATAATCCGCTAGAGGATAGTAGTAACCTTGAAATTTACTTGAATGATGTAGACACACAGGCAGATTTGGTCGAGTTTTTAGAAGCGGACCCTATTGTTAGAGATGTCAAGCGTTCAGAGTTTGTGGCAAGTACCTTGAGTGGTTTAAATTCGATTGCAGGATATGCTTCCATAGGAATTATAGGTTTATTGCTTGCAGTATCTATGTTTTTGATTAGTAATACGGTAATCGTCGGAATTTCAATTCGTCAAGAAGAGATCAATATTATGAAATATGTGGGAGCCACCGACTTCTTTGTACGTGTTCCATTTATCATAGAAGGAGTCGTAATTGGTGTATTAGGAGCTGTGATTCCGTTGCTTAGCATTTATTTCTTGTATAATAAAATGATGGAGGTATTAGTTACAAATTTTGCCTCACTATCTAGTTTATTTGCTTTCTTAGAAGTAGGAGAAATCTATGCTTACCTATTACCAGGATTATTAGGGATCGGGGCAGGAATTGGATTTATTGTTAGTTATATGACATGTCGTAGACATTTAAAAGTATAATGGATACCCAGTCATGGAGGGAATTATGAGAGTAAGACAAGATAAACTGTATACAATAGTATTGTGTACAGTTTTTCTCTTAATGTTGCTAAGTGCAAGTAATTCTTTTCTATCAGCATCTTCTTTATCGGACATTACATCCGATAGCATTAAAGAGATGGAAGATGAGATTAAAGAGGCAGAGCAAGCGCAAGAGGAAATTAAAGAAAATATTACAAATATGGAAAATGCATTAGAAGATTTAGAAGATAAGCGTAATGATTTGGATGATTATATTGAAGCTATTGACCAAGATATTTCAAGTATTTCCAATAAAATTTCTGACTTAGAAAATTCTATTGCAGACAAAGAATTAGAGGTTACAAAGAAAACAGCAGAACTTTTTGAAGCAATAAAAATAGAAGAACAACAATATGAAGATATGTCTCTTCGTATACAATATATGTATGAAAATGGAGAAGAGTCCTATTTAGAGGCGTTATTAACTTCGGAATCTTTTTCAGATTTTTTGAATAGGGCAGAGTATGTAAGTCAATTAGCGGACTATGATGACCAGATGTTGAAGGATTTTATTCTTCAAAGAGAAGCTTTGGAATTACAGAAATTGGCCTTAGAAGAAGAGCACGCAGTACTAGAGGCATTGAAAGAAGCTGAGCAAGCAGAAAAGGCCAACTTAGAAACTTTAAGCGCACAGAAAAATCAAGATTTGGCTGCCTTTAACCATGATATAGAACAGACAGAGGAACTGATTCAAGAGTATGAAGAAGATTTGGAATATCAAAGCAATTTTATTCTAGCATTAGAAAATGAAATCAATGAAGAAAGACAAAAGATTGCAGAAGAAAATGGACTTTTAGGTTATGCAGGTGGATTGTTTGCAGTGCCGGTAGAGAGTTATACAAGAATTTCTTCTGATTATGGTTGGAGAAGTGATCCCTTTACAGGGGCACAAAAGTTTCATAGTGGAATAGATTATGCAGCACCAACAGGTACCGCTATTCTATCAGCCTATGATGGAGTAGTATCGGCAGTGGGATATGACGCTTCCATGGGCTATTATGTTATGGTGGATCATGGAGATAATCTCTATACGGTATATATGCACTGCTCTGCAACCTATGTAAGTACAAATGAAGTGGTGTACAAGGGAGATTCTATTGCAGCAGTAGGTTCTACCGGTCGTTCTACCGGACCTCATTTACACTTTAGTGTGAGGTTGAATGGTTCCTATGTAAATCCTTGGGATTATTTAAAGTAAAGTAAGGAGAGTTGAAATGGATATGGAAAATCAGGAAGCAAAGCAACGGTACCATGCCGGTCTTTTTACAGGATTAGGAGCAGGGATACTGTTATCCGCTGCAGTGATGGTGATTATCTTTTTTATTTTTAATATAGATGCACCGAAAAAACCAAGCAATGGGGCAAATTCTTCTTATGGAGATGTAGTGGTAGGAGAATCCGATTTGATGAATGCTGAATTCATTCATAAAATCAATGAAATTTATGAAGAAATACAGGCAGAATTTTATCTAAGTGAAGTGACAGACGAACAGCTTAGAGAAGGAATGTATGACGGATTGGTATATGCCTTGGATGATGTATACTCCACCTATTACACAGAGGAGGAACTAGATGAGGTTCTTAGCGATACAGAAGGTGTTTACTATGGCATTGGCGCTTATGTGGAGATGGATATGGAAACAGGCTATGTGCTGATTCATGATGTGATTGAAGGAACTCCAGCAGAGGCAGCTGGTTTACAAGCAGGTGATATTTTCTACAAAGTAAATGGAGAAGATGTAACTGGTTTGGATTCCACCCAAGTAGTAAGTAAGGTTAAGGGCGAAGAGGGAAGTTTTGTTCAGTTGACCATGATTCGTGGAACAGAAGAGATAGAATTCGAAATCGAGAGAAAGAAAATCGAAAACCCAAGCGTAGAGTATGAAATGTTAGAAGATCAAATAGGATATTTGAATATCATGCAGTTTGATGATTTGACCGTAGAAAATGTAGAAATAGCTCTAGCTGATTTAACAGAGCAAGGGATGGAAGCTTTAGTCATAGACCTACGTGGAAATCCAGGTGGCGGATTGTATTCTGTAGTAGAAATCACGGATATGTTTATTAGTACAGGAGTTGTGCTTTATACAGAGGATAAGTCAGGATACAAAGAATACTATGAAGCAGATGACCCAGAAATGGTAGAAGTTCCTATGGTAGTGTTAATTGATGGAGGTTCCGCTAGTGCAGCAGAGGTAATGGCAGGAGCTTTAAAAGATTACGAAGTGGCGACAATAGTGGGAACTACAAGTTTTGGAAAAGGGATTGTTCAATCCTTGATTTTGTTGGATGACAATTCAGGATTAAAACTTACAACCAGTGCATATTTTACACCAAATGGGACAGACTTACATGGTATAGGAATAACACCAGATATTGAAGTGGAATTTGATGCTGAGCTTTATGAGCAAGGAATTGACAATCAATTAGAAGAAGCAATTACAGTAGTTACAGACTTACTGAATTAGTGGATAAGTACAGGACAATCGAATGTTTGTTCTGTACTTTTTCTGTTTCATCTGCTATAATGGGATAGAGTATATACATTGGTATGGAGGGAAATATGGAACGGTTTGAATTAGTTTCGAAGTATAAACCAACAGGAGATCAACCAGAAGCCATTCAGCAATTGGTGGAGGGTTTTAGAGATGGCCTACAATTTCAAACATTACTAGGGGTGACAGGTTCGGGTAAGACCTTCACCATGGCTAATATTATAGAACAATTAAATAAACCAAGCTTGGTTATTGCACATAACAAAACCTTAGCAGCACAGCTTTACAGCGAATTTAAGCAGTTTTTCCCTAATAATGCGGTAGAGTATTTTGTATCTTACTACGATTACTATCAGCCAGAGGCTTATGTGCCATCTACAGATACGTATATATCAAAGGATTCAGCCATTAATGATGAGATTGATAAATTAAGATTATCTGCCACAGCATCCCTTACAGAGAGGAAAGATGTAATTGTGATTGCTTCCGTATCCTGTATCTATGGACTAGGGAGTCCAGAAGATTATAAGGAATTAATCGTATCTTTACGTCCCGGAATGCAAAAGGATAGAAATATGGTTTTGCGAGAATTAGTGGATATCCAGTATAAGAGAAATGATCTAGATGTAGAACGAGGAAGTTTTCGAGTAAGAGGGGACAGTGTGGAAATCTGTCCTGCGTATACAGACCAACATTTGATACGGGTAGAATTTTTTGGAGATGAAATAGATCGGATAGCAGAAATAGATCCTTTGACAGGGAAGGTAATGTCAGAATTAAATCATACCGCTATTTTTCCTGCTTCTCATTATGTAGTAGCCCAGGACAAGATTTTAAAAGCCTGCTCTAACATTGAGGATGAAATGATAGACCGTGTGCAGTTTTTTAAGAAAGAAGATAAATTAATTGAAGCACAGAGAATTGCGGAGAGAACCAATTATGATGTGGAAATGTTAAAAGAAACTGGGTTTTGTTCAGGAATTGAGAATTATTCAAGGCACTTAGGTGGGATGGAGCCAGGAGCAACCCCTCATACCTTGATGGACTACTTTGGAGATGACTTTTTGATTTTTGTAGATGAGTCTCATATTACGATTCCTCAGATTCGAGGAATGTATGCCGGGGATAAATCTAGAAAAACTACCTTGGTAGACTTTGGTTTTCGTTTGCCTTCGGCCTTAGACAATCGTCCTTTGAATTTTGATGAATTCGAAGGTAAGATTGATCAAATGCTCTTTGTTTCAGCCACTCCAAATGTGTATGAACACGAACATGAACTGGCAAGAGTAGAGCAAATTATTAGACCGACAGGATTATTAGACCCAACAGTGGAAGTGAGGCCTGTAGAAGGGCAAATTGATGATCTGCTAGGAGAAATCAAGAAAGAAATTGGGAAAAAAGCCAAGGTCATGGTTACCACATTGACCAAAAGAATGGCAGAAGACTTGACTGACTATCTAAAAGAGGTTGGGATCCGAGTGAGATATTTGCATTCTGACATTGACACATTAGAGCGAAGTGAAATTATTAGAGATATGAGATTGGACGTATTTGATGTATTGGTTGGAATCAATCTCTTGCGAGAAGGTTTAGATATACCAGAGATTACCTTGGTTGCTATTTTAGATGCAGATAAAGAAGGGTTTTTAAGGTCGGAGAGGTCCTTGATTCAGACCATAGGTAGAGCGGCAAGAAATGCAGAAGGACATGTTATCATGTATGCAGATAAAATGACAGATTCTATGACAACAGCGATAGCAGAAACCAATCGTAGAAGAGAAATCCAAACCGCTTACAATGAATTGCATGGAATTACGCCAGAAACCATACAAAAAGAAGTAGGGGAATTGATTCGCATCAGCAAAGCTGTTGGAAAACAGAAGAAATTAATCGAGAAAGATCCAGAATCTATGAGCAAAAAGGAATTGGAAAAGGCCATTGCAGAGGTGCAAAAGAGAATGCAAAAGGCAGCAGCTGATTTGAATTTTGAAGTGGCAGCAGAGCTTAGAGATGAGATGTTAACACTGAAGAAAGCCTTACAAGATATCGATTAACTCTTGAATAATTCCTTTAGAAACTCTTGGAAGTTTCAAGAGTATATATAGATTAACGGAGGTAATATGAAAGAAAAACAATATATAAAAATACGAGGTGCCAATGAGCACAACTTAAAAAATATAGATTTAGATATACCAAGGGATGAACTTGTAGTACTGACAGGTTTGTCAGGATCAGGTAAATCATCTCTGGCATTTGATACCATTTATGCAGAAGGTCAGAGAAGGTATATGGAATCCTTATCTTCTTACGCAAGGCAGTTTTTAGGGCAAATGGAAAAACCCAATGTAGAGAAGATAGAGGGGCTCTCACCAGCCATTTCGATTGACCAGAAATCGACCAATCGTAACCCTAGATCCACCGTGGGAACAGTAACAGAAATATATGATTATTTCCGTTTATTATATGCCAGAATTGGTATTCCACATTGTCCAAGTTGTCATAGAGAAATTAGCAAACAAACCGTGGATCAAATGGTGGATCAAATTATGCAGTTAGAAGAGGGCAGTCGAATTCAATTATTAGCCCCTATCGTTAGAGGTCGTAAAGGACAACATGAAAAAGTATTAGATAAGGCGAAAAGAAGTGGATATGTTAGAGTTCGTATCGATGGGAATATGTATGAATTATCGGAAGAAATTGCCTTAGAGAAGAATATTAAGCACAATATTGAAATTGTGGTGGATCGTCTCATTGTAAAAGAAGGGATAGAAGCTAGGTTGTCAGATTCCATTGAGAGTGTGTTAGCTTTGTCAGAGGGACTTCTTTACGTAGATGTGATTGGAGGCGAGATGATTACTTGTTCCCAAAGTTTTTCTTGTGCACATTGTGGAGAAAGCGTTAGTGAAATCGAACCTAGAAGCTTTTCCTTTAACAATCCTTTTGGGGCGTGCCCGGATTGTTTTGGATTGGGATACAAAATGGAATTTGACTGGGAACTTATGATTCCAGATCAAAGTCTTTCTATTTCTGAAGGAGCAATTCAGGTGATGGGCTGGCAATCAAGCAATGAGCCAGGAAGCTTTACCAATGCTATCTTGCAAGCGCTAAGTAAGAAATATAAACTTGATTTAAAGACTCCTTTTGAAGAATTAGAAGAGGATCATAAGAATTTGATTCTATATGGAACCAATGGGGAAGAAGTAGAAGTTTATTATGAAGGCCAGAGAGGGAAAGGGGTTTACCCTATGTCCTTTGAGGGCGTGATTAAAAACGTAGAGCGTAGGTATCGAGAGACTTCATCAGAGACTATGAAGCAAGAGTATGAAAGTTACATGCATATTACTCCTTGTAAGTTGTGTGGTGGTATGAGGTTGAAAAGAGAGGCACTTGCAGTTACAGTTTGTGATAAGAACATATTTGAGATTACAGATATGTCAATTAAGGAGCTATATGTGTTCTTGCAGGGAATGGAATTGTCTCACCAACATCAATTAATTGGGAATCAAATTCTAAAAGAAATTACAGCAAGAGTTGGATTTTTGAATAACGTAGGTTTGGATTACTTATCCTTAACAAGAGCAACCGGAACACTTTCAGGAGGCGAAGCCCAAAGAATTCGATTAGCCACACAGATTGGCTCTGGACTTGTTGGAGTTTGTTATATTTTGGATGAACCAAGTATAGGCTTACATCAAAGAGATAATGATAAATTATTATTAACCTTGAAAAATTTGAAAAATTTGGGAAATACTCTTATCGTAGTAGAGCATGACGAAGATACCATGTGGGCTGCAGATTATGTCATTGATATAGGTCCGGGGGCAGGTTTTCATGGAGGTGAAGTAGTGGCATGTGGGACAGCACAAGAGATCTGTGATAATCCTGATTCTGTAACAGGCCAGTATCTTAGCGGGAAAGTACAGATTCCCATACCAGAGAAACGAAGAAAAGCATCTGAGTATTTACAAATAGTGGGCGCTAAGGAAAATAACTTGAAGAATATTAATGTAAATATTCCACTGGGAGTTCTCACTTGTGTAACTGGAGTATCAGGTTCGGGGAAATCATCTTTGATCAACGAGATATTGTACAAGGTATTAGCGCGTAAGTTAAATCGAGCAAGAACCATTCCAGGGAAACACAAAACCATAAAGGGAATTGAACAATTAGATAAAGTAATTGACATTGATCAGTCTCCAATTGGAAGAACCCCAAGATCTAATCCAGCAACTTATACAGGTGTCTTTGATCAGATAAGAGACTTGTTTGCAGCAACCCAAGATGCAAAGGTGAAAGGCTATCAAAAGGGCAGGTTCAGCTTTAATGTAAAAGGTGGACGCTGTGAAGCTTGTAGTGGAGATGGAATCCTAAAGATTGAGATGCATTTCTTACCGGATGTCTATGTTCCCTGCGAGGTTTGTGGAGGAAAACGATATAATCGAGAGACCCTAGATGTTAAATACAAAGGGAAAAGTATCTATGATGTGCTAGATATGACAGTGGAAGAAGCTTTAAGTTTCTTTCAATCCGTACCATCTATTAAGAGGAAAATACAAACACTTTACGATGTTGGTTTATCGTATATCAAATTAGGCCAACCGTCCACTACACTTTCAGGTGGAGAAGCACAGAGGATTAAATTAGCCACAGAGCTAAGCAAGAGAAGCACTGGGAAGACTATCTATATATTGGATGAGCCTACAACAGGACTTCATTTTGCAGATGTACACAAGCTGACAGAAATTCTCCAAAGATTGGCAGATGGTGGAAATAGTGTGGTGGTGATTGAACATAACTTAGATGTCATCAAAACAGCGGATTATATTATTGACATAGGGCCAGAAGGCGGCTCAGGGGGAGGGACCGTGGTTGCAACTGGTACCCCAGAGGAAGTGGCGCAGATAGAGGGATCTTATACAGGTTTTTATATTAAAAAGGTACTTTCTAAGCAAAAATGTTAAAAATTTTTTAAAATACTGCTTTATTACTTGCTTTCAAGCTCAATCTGCTTTATGATATTTAAGAATGTATTCTAGAAAAAATAATATAACATAGATAATAGTAGATAAGGAAAGGGGCTAGTAAATGCAATATACAGATATCGGTATCGATTTAGGTACTGCCAGCATTTTAGTTTATATAAGAGGAAAGGGTGTTGTGTTAAAGGAACCAAGTGTGGTTGCTTTTGACAGAGATACCAACAAGATAAAAGCAATTGGAGAAAGTGCAAGATTGATGCTTGGACGAACTCCTGGAAATATTGTAGCAGTAAGACCATTGAGACAAGGGGTTATTTCAGACTACACCGTAACCGAAAAGATGATGAAGTATTTCATTCAGAAAGCTTTAGGGAAGAAAACATTTCGTAAGCCAAGGGTAGCAGTGTGTGTGCCAAGTGGAGTAACGGAAGTAGAAAAGAAAGCAGTAGAAGATGCTACTTACCAAGCAGGAGCAAGAGAAGTATCTATTATTGAAGAGCCAATTGCTGCAGCAATCGGCGCAGGAATTGACATTGCAAAGCCTTGTGGAAATATGATCGTAGATATCGGTGGTGGAACTACAGACGTTGCAGTGATATCCTTAGGAGGCACTGTTGTAAGTGCATCTATCAAAGTGGCAGGAGACGACTTTGATGAGGCAATGGTTAGATATTTACGTAAAAAATACAATCTTTTAGTAGGAGAGCGTAGTGCTGAGGACTTAAAGATTAAGATAGGAACCGCCTATAAAGTAACTGAGACACAGTATATGGATATTCGAGGGAGAGATTTGGTAACAGGTTTACCTAAGACAATTTCAATTTCTTCAGACGAAACAGAGGAAGCACTGAGAGATACTGTAAATCAAATTATTGATGCTATTTACAGCGTATTAGAGAAAACCCCACCTGAATTAGCTGCAGATATTGCAGATAGAGGAATAGTCCTAACTGGTGGTGGAAGTTTACTTAGAGGTCTAGAAGAATTGATTTATAAGAAAACAGGTATTAATACGATGACTGCAGAAGATCCGATGACTGCAGTAGCGATTGGTACAGGAAAATATGTTGAATTTCTAGCGGGAAGCAGAGACGAATAGTAGCAAAGAGAGATTGTCTTAGGACAATCTTTTTTGCTTTAAGGTAAGAAGGGTAGAGCGTGGAAGAAATCAAAGGATATGTAGAGCATATTGTATATCAAAATAGTGAGAATGGATACACAGTCTTTCAAGTGATTGTGGAAGAGGAAGAGCTTACCTGTGTTGGTATGGTAAAAGGCCTAACCGTAGGGGAGACCATTGAGGCAAAGGGCGAAATGGTAGAGCATGCTCTTTATGGGGAGCAGTTTAAGATTGCTAGTTTTCAGGTAGTTCCTCCAGAGGATGTAGAAAGCATGCGCAGATATTTGGCATCAGGTGCCATCAAAGGGGTGGGAGAATCCTTGGCAAAGCGTATTGTGAAGAAATTTGGAAAAGATACCTTTCGAATTATGGAGGAAGAACCTGAGAGATTAGTAGAAATTAAAGGGATTAGCGAAAGAATCGCTAGGGAAATATCTGGACAAATGGAAGAAAAGCGGGAATTGCGTTCCGCTCTAATCTATTTGCAACAATATGGAATTAGCAATACACTAGCTGTGAAAATTTATGATACTTACCGAAATGGAATCTATACTGTGATGCAACAGAACCCATATCGTTTATCCGAGGATGTTTCTGGTGTAGGTTTTAAACTCGCGGATGAAATAGCAAGTAAGATAGGAATAAAGACAGATTCGGACTTTCGTATATCGAGTGGTGTTCTTTATACTATTTTACAGGCAACAACAGAAGGCCATCTTTATTTGCCAATGCCTCTTTTATTAGAAAGAAGCGCTAGATTATTAGGCGTAGAAGAGGCTAATATAGAAGTAATGCTCTCAAATATGGCGATGGATCGCAAAATTGTAATCAAGCAACAGGGAGAAGAAAAGCAAGTCTACGGTACTTTGCAGTATTATACAGAGTTAAATTGTGCGAAAATGTTGCAAGATTTGTCTATAAGCTTAAAGGATAGTTCCTTAGAGAGCCAAGAGAAAATGCAAAGAGCTATTGTTGATTTAGCAAAAAGAAATCAAATGGAATTAGACTCTTTACAAGTAGAAGCCATTCTTAGAAGTTATAATAATGGTGTATTTATATTAACAGGGGGCCCTGGAACTGGAAAAACTACAACGATCAATATGATGCTTAAGTTTTTTGAACTGCAAGGTTTGGATATGCTTTTGGCCGCACCCACTGGTAGAGCAGCAAAAAGAATGACCGAAGCTACAGGTTACGAGGCTAGAACCATTCATCGTATGTTAGAAATAAATGGAGCTGTGGCAGAGAATAAGAAATCTGTAAATTTTGAGAGAAATGCAGAAAATCCATTGCAAGCAGATGTTATCATTATAGATGAAATGTCCATGGTAGATGTATATTTGCTACAGTCTTTACTGCAAGCAATTACAATTGGAACTAGAATTGTATTTGTAGGGGATGTGGATCAGCTGCCTAGTGTTGGGGCAGGGAATGTACTGAGAGATATGATAGAGAGCCAGTGTTTTCCCTTGGTTATTCTAGATCGAATCTATCGTCAGGCAGAAACTAGTGATATTGTGGTGAATGCACATAAAATAAATCAAGGACAGGAGATTCGTTTAGATAATAAAAGTAAGGATTTCTTCTTTCTTGAGCGAAATGACCCACAGGTGATTTACAAGCATATTGTGCAATTGATCAAGGATAAATTACCTGGGTATGTGGAAGCAGAATCCCACGAAATACAGATTTTAACTCCTATGAGAAAAGGTAATTTAGGGGTAGAGCAACTTAATAAAGTATTACAAATGTATTTGAATCCGCCATCGCCGCAAAAAAAAGAAAAGCAAATGGCAGATGGTATTTACCGAGAAGGTGACAAAGTAATGCAGATCAAAAATAACTATCAGATAGAGTGGGAGATTGTAAGCAAGTACAATATTACGATTGATAAGGGCTTAGGTGTGTTTAATGGGGATATGGGTAAAATTCTAGAAATCAATGAAAGATCCGAAGAGATGACTGTGGTTTTTGATGAAGGTCGAAAAGTGGTTTATCCATTTTCTTTACTAGAGGAATTAGATTTGGCCTACGCAATTACGATTCATAAGTCTCAGGGGAGTGAATATCCAGCAGTTATTTTACCACTATTAAGCGGTCCACAGATGTTGTTGAATAAGAATTTATTATACACTGCAGTCACAAGAGCAAAAAAATGCGTTACTATTTTGGGAAGCAAAGAGACCATACAATATATGATTCAAAATGAAAGAGAGCAAAAACGATATACTTCCCTGAAGCTAAGGTTGCAAGAACAAGGAAGAATGGAGTAAAATATGGCATTATGGAAAGAGTTTCTATTTCCGAAAAGATGTCCCCTTTGTGATGATATAATCTATCCTATTGGAGAACTTTGCTGCAAGAATTGTAGTCCTAAGCTAGAGTTTATAGGTGACAAGTTTTGCAATAAGTGTGGGAAAAAGTTAGCAGATGAAGGAGAAATATATTGTAAGGATTGCAAACAATATACCCATAGCTTTACAAGAGGGAGATCTTTGTTCGAATATAGGAAAATTGCAGATTCTATTTATCGATTTAAAGAGAGTGGAAGGATAGAATATGCTCACAGTTATGCATCCTGGATGATAAAAGAGTTTGGAGAAGATTTTAAAGCAATTCAGGCAGACTATATAATACCAGTACCCTTATCGAAAGCGAAAATGAGAAAACGGGGATATAATCAAGCAGAGGAATTAGGGAAAGTTTTGGCGAAGGATTTGGGAATCCCTCTTCGTACAGATTTGGTAATTAGAGATAAAAATACTTCACCGCAAAAGCAATTATCAAGAAAACAACGTGAAAATAATTTGAAAAAGGCTTTTAAAATTACAGGAAATGATGTAAAATTAAAGGTAGTGATTATTTTAGATGATATATATACGACAGGAAGTACTGCAGATGCTATAGCACAATTGTTATTCATGCAGGGAGCGAAAAGAGTATATATATTCACCATCGCATCAGGAGAAGCGCAGTAAAGGTAGGAAAGACATGATTAATGAAGAACGAATTATATTGATGACAAAGTTAGCAATTTATGAAAAGAATGAAGGGAAAGAAGAAAGTAATATAGTAGATTATTTTCGGGGCGATTATATCACACTTCAAGTGATGAAAGCGTTCTTTTATGGAACGATTTGTTTTGCTATTGGTTTAGCCCTTTATATCTTTTATGATCTAGATGTTACGATGGAAAAAATTTTCAGTGAGGATATCTTAGAGTTTGTTTTTGATATTTTAATAGCCTATGTAAGTGTTATAGCCATTTATTGTACTATTTTTTATATAGTGACACTGCAGAAATATTATAAGGCAAGATAAGGGATACGTAGATATTTTGACTTGATGAAAGCATTATATTCTACCTATTCTAGTAAAAAATAGTGTGAAGTAAGGAATTGGAGGAAAGAATGGGATCATTACTTATTCTGAAAGAAAGACTAATTGAAGTATACAATGAATTTCAGATGTATATTACAGGGGTATTAAAAGGAATCGTGGCATTGGTTATGCTACTCATGATTAATGGGATGATTGGATATACAGAAGGATTATCGAATTTAGGAATTATCATCATAGCATCCGTAATCTGCGCATTTTTGCCAGAAGGAAGCATCGTCTTATTAGGAAGTGCTTATATACTAGGGAATTTAAGTTCTTTAGGTTTAGAAGTAGCAGCAGTAGCAGCAGCAATATTTTTATTTATGTTTTTAGTATATTTGAGAATTGCAAGAGAGAAGATTATTGTAGTAGTTCTTACTATGGTTTCCTTCTACTTAGGAATTCCCTATGCAGCACCTCTGATTTTGCCACTACTTATGGGACCATCCGTAGTTTTGACAATGGGATTTGGAGTAGTTATATATTATTTTATCAATAATATACATATGAATGCAGTGACCATCAATGGTCTAGCAGGAGATGCAGGGATAGAGAAAGTACGAATTGTAACAGATGGTATTATTGCAAATGATGCAATGATTATCAGTTTAATTTGCTTTTCATTTTGCTTTTTTATTGTATATGCGATCCGTAAATCTACCATTGATTATGCTTGGCCAATTGCCATTGCAACAGGGGCAACTGCGTTATTAGTTATGATTTTGGTTGCTAGCCTTTTAATGGGAACAAGCGTAGATGTTACAGGAATGGTAATCGCTACCGTGGCATCCATTTTAGTAACAAGCATTGTAGCATTCCTATTTATGGGAGTAGATTATACACGAGTAGAGAAGGTACAGTTTGAAGATGATGAATACTATTATTATGTCAAAGCAGTACCTAAAATGAGTCTTCAAGCGAAGACGAATCGAGTAAAGAAAATTAATGTAAAGAGAAAATAAAGCAAGAGCAAACAGATAATTGGAGTGGAAAATGGAAAACGTTATAGAAATACTAAATCAATCATTAGAAGCAATTACACGCTTGAATGTTGGGGTAGTAGACATAGTAGAAGTGCTAATTTTAGCAGTGCTCATTTATAATATTATGATTTGGATTCAAAAGACGAGAGCGTGGGTTCTTTTAAAGGGACTTCTATTTATAGCGGGATTTTTATTGATTGCAGCACTATTTGACATGACAACTATTATGTGGATTGCAGAAAACTTTTTAAGCATAGCAATTACAGCACTTATTATTGTAATACAACCTGAATTAAGAAAAGCCTTAGAGGATATTGGAAAGAACAATATTATTGGAAAGTTCCAAATTTATGAATCAACAAGTGGGGTTGGATTGTTTTCGGATAATACACTCACTTCTATCGTAGAGGCCTGTAGAATTATGGCAGATGATAAGACTGGTGCTTTGGTTGTGATTGAAAATCATCAATCACTAGATGAGTATAAAGAGAGTGGGATTGCAATTGATGCCATTGTCTCTAGTCAACTTCTGGTAAATATTTTTGAGCATAATACACCACTTCATGATGGAGCAGTCATTATTGTACAGAATAAGATTGCAGCAGCAACTTGCTATTTGCCATTGTCTGATAATAGAAATCTAAGCAAAGAGTTAGGAACAAGACATAGGGCAGCGCTAGGAACCTCTGAAAATACCGATGCACTAGTTATTGCAGTTTCAGAAGAGACAGGGGCAATTAGTGTAGCTTTTGGAGGAGTACTAAAGAGAAATATTGGAGCAGCTAGGTTGCAAGAACAGCTAGTGCAGTTCCAAAGCAAACAGATATTAGAAGAAAATCAGAAGAAAAAGATCAAAATTAAGTGGTTAGGAGGCAAACGAAATGAGACATAGAATATTTCGCAATGGACTCTTAAAACTGGCGGCTATTATTTTAGCAGTCACTGCTTGGATTATTATTTATAATGTAAACGACCCAATACAAAGTAGAAGGTATACTAATATAGAGGTGCAGCTTGAGAATACAAGTGAAGTTACAGATGAGAACCAAGTATACAGTATCTTGGATCAATCAGATACACTAACTAGTGTAACCGTTCATGCACCTAGAAGTGTCTTAAATGAACTAGAACCTAGTGATATTGTTGTCGTAGCTGATTTTAACAATTTGACTTTGGAGGGTGCTGTTGCTTTAGAGGCTAGTACTTTAAAATACAATAGTAGTATAGAAAATATTGTGTTATCGAAAGACGAATTGAAAGTTTCGGTAGAAGATAGTGAAACGAAACCACTTCCATTACGGATTGAAACCGTTGGAAGTACGGGAGAAGGCTATGTTGTAGGAAAAACTAGTGTAAATCAGAACCAAGTAGTGGTAGAGGGTGCCAAATCTATTGTGGATGAAATTACAAAAGCAGTAGTTTATGTAGACCTAGCCTTGGCTACAGCAGATATTGCTACCGTAGGAGAAGTCTTACTGCTAGACAATTCAGGGGAGGTAGTGCCTATGGATGGATTACAGGTCAATATTTCAAAAGTGGATGTATTGGTAGAAATCTTAGCAACAAAGACAGTGCCGGTACACTATGAGGTGACAGGAACTCCAGCTAATGACTATGTATATTTGGATGATATTGAAACAGAGTACACAGAGGTAAGTATTGCAGGTAGCACATTAGCACTAGATAAGATTACAGAGATTGTAGTAGATGCGGAAGGTTTGGATGTGGAAGGTGCAACTAGTGATGTGATATTGAATATTGATATTGATGACTATTTACCAACAGGACTAAGGAGAAGCGATTTGACAGAATCAGGGGAAACAGAGGTTACCCTAAATATCGAGCGAATAGTGGAAAAGGAACTTGTTTATTCTAGAGCAGAGATTGAACTTGTTAATCTTCTTCCAAATTATGAAGTAACAGTGGAAGAAGGACAAAGTGCAAGTTTGGTGCTTAAGGGGACTACGGCTCATGTCAATGCAGCTAATACAGGAAGTGTTAGAGCGACTGTGGATGTAGCTGCTTTTATAGAAAGTTTAGGTGAAGAAGAATTGGTGGCAGGTTCTTATGAAATTGTACCAGAATTTATGATTCCAGAAGGGATTGAGGTGGAAGAGGTTTCTTCGAGCAATATTTTGATTTATATCAATGCAATTGTAAATTAAATAAGAGTAAGATGAACTACTGAAACAGATTTCGAGAGTATATTAAGCAGCAATGGAGGGAAAGAATGGCAAGATTATTTGGAACAGATGGAGTAAGAGGTATAGCAAACAAAGAACTAACTGCAAGCTTAGCGATGCAACTAGGTCAAGCAGGGGCATATGTTTTGACAAAAGAAACGGCACATAAACCGACGATTATAGTAGGTTGTGACACAAGGATTTCAGGCGATATGCTAGCAAATGCTTTGATGGCAGGGATATGTTCTGTAGGGGCTAATGCTATCTTTGTGGGAGTGGTACCTACACCGGCAATAGCATATTTGACAAGGAAATATAAAGTAGATGCAGGTGTGGTAATCTCTGCCTCCCATAATCCAGTGGAATTCAATGGTATTAAATTCTTTGATGGAGAGGGATTTAAATTACCAGATAGCTTGGAAGATGAAATCGAAACCTTAATCGAAACTCGATTAGAAGAAATTGAATTCCCAGTTGGTGCTGAGGTAGGATGCATCGAATATAGAATGGATGCAAAAGAAGACTATATTCAGTATATGATAGAATCTGTTCCCCTTGATTTGAAAGGAATTAAAATTGCAATGGACTGTGCAGAGGGGGCTAGTTATGAAACCTCAGTTCAGGCACTAGAAAGATTAGGTGCAGATCTAGTAGTGATTCATAATAAACCAAATGGTATTAATATCAATAAAAATTGTGGTTCTACCCATATGGGAGAATTACAATCTCTAGTAAAAGAAAAGGCAGCAAATATAGGCCTTGCCTTTGATGGGGATGCAGATCGACTTTTAGCAGTAGATGAGTTAGGGAATATGATTGATGGAGATCAAATAATGGCTATTATTGGAAAGGCTATGAAGATTTCTGGAGAATTAAAAGGTGATACTATCGTAGCAACAGTTATGAGTAATTTAGGATTTTTCCTTATGGGGGAAAAAGAAGGAATTGCCATAGAGCAAACTCAAGTGGGAGATCGCTATGTATTAGAGAGAATGAGAGAAATCCAAGCAAGTTTAGGTGGGGAACAATCAGGGCATATGATATTTCTAGAAAAAAATACAACTGGTGATGGATTGTTAAGTGCCTTGTATTTGTTAAAGGTATTAGTGGAAAGCAAGAGAACACTTTCCGATTTAGCTAGTATCATGACCGTATTGCCACAATCTCTAGTAAATGCAAAAGTTCCTAATGACAAAAAATATAGCTTTATGCAATACCCAGAGATTGCTAAGGCGATAGAAGAGTTAGAAGCTAAGTTTGCAGGGGAAGGAAGAGTGTTGATTAGACCTTCCGGAACAGAGCCTTTAGTGCGTGTTATGATTGAAGGAAAAAATCAAGAAGAAATTCAAAAAGATGCTGAGCAATTGGCAGCATTGATTATAGAAACAATACAAAGTTAGAAAAGAAATACGGTAGTTGGAGGCAATTATATGGTATCAAAAAAAGTAACAGTCAAAAACCCTACAGGGCTTCATTTAAGACCAGCAGGTTTGCTTTGCAAAGAAGCAATGCAATTTGAATCACATATTACATTTGTATTTAAAGGAAACACAGCAAATGCAAAGAGTGTTTTAAGTGTTTTAGGAGCTTGTGTAAAAAGTGGAAATGAAATTGAACTAATTTGTGAAGGACAGGATGAAGAAAAAGCACTTGAGACATTAGTAGCATTAATTGAAAATGGCTTAGGAGAATAGCATTTTAAAATAGTAGATATTTATCTACTATTTTTTTGCAATAGATGCAATAAAACGGGATGCTCCTGCATTATTTATATGAAAGAGAGGAAAACGACACATGATATTGATGTCACTTATATACGATGAAAAGCCAAAGCGTTTGTCGGCACCGAATATTTCGGAAGATATACTTTTGCGTATTGCAAAAAAAGATAATGAGGCATTAAGAGTGTTATATGAAGAAACAAATAAGGCTGTATATGGATTTGCATATTCCATTGTTAAAAACCCACAGGATGCACAAGATATTATGCAAGATACTTATGTGCAGGTTTATTCAGCAGCAGAAACTTACAAAAAGCAAGGCAAGCCGATGGCTTGGATCTTTACCATTACTAGAAATTTAGCTTTGATGAAGCTTAGAAGTGATAAACGTATATCTTCTGTGGATGTGGAAGATACCATGTCGACCATGGTTTCAAAGGCCTTTGATGCTGATACAGAAGAGAAGATGATTATTTTAGCAGCTTTAAATAAATTGAATGACGAAAGTAGGCAAATTGTGGTACTTCATGCAGTTACAGGTATGAAACACAAAGAAATAGCCACAGTAATGGATTTGGGATTGTCTACTGTTTTATCAAAGTATCACAGAGCCTTGAAACAACTTAGAACTATACTAGAGGAGGATAATCAAAATGGAAGATAGAAAACTTGAGAAAAAAATAGAAGAAGCTATTTATTCTACCATGCCTGAAACAGATTTTGATACGATTCTTGATGCATGTAAGAGGGGAAGCAAAAAGATAGTAGTACTGCCAAAGAAAAAGAAACATAGAATACTAGCTTTTGCACCGATGGCAGCAGCACTCGTTTTTGCAGTAGGAGCAGCAGTTACTTATTCAAATTATGCGAATCGTGCAATTTACTCGGTTGAGATGGATGTGAATCCTAGTATTTCCATGTCGGTGAATCAACAAGATGAAGTGACGGAATTGAATATGAACAATGCGGAGGCAATAGCAATTGTAGATGATATGGATTTAGAAGGGGTAGATATTAATGTTGCTGTGAATGCGCTATTGACTTCTATGGTAAAACAAGGCTATGTGAGTCAAGAGTATAATACCATTCTTTTTTCAGTTGCAGGAGAAGTAGGGGATCGAAAGTTACAAGAAGAATTAGTAGAAGACGCAAAAGGTGTATTTGAGACATTGCAGATAGAAGGGGCAGTGCTTTATCAAGAGATAGACGAGATAGAAAGCCAAATAGCATTAGCAGAAGATTATAATATATCTCAAGGGAAAACTAGCTTGATACAGCAATTGATAGAAGATGACGAACAATTGTCATTCCAGGATTTGAGTGATTTGTCCATTTCTCAATTAAATCTATTGGCTCAATCCAAAGATAGAGATTTTGATGATGAAGTAATAGTAGAGGGAGTGGCTGCTCAAAGTATTTATATTGGGGAAGCTGAAGCCTTGCGAATTGCAACAGAGAATGCTGCTGTATCTATGGAATATATTTTAGAAACGGAAATAGAATTTGATGTAGAAGAAGGAATCTTTGTATATGAGATAGAGTTTCAAACAGCAGATGTGAAATTTGAGTATGATATAGAGGCAAAAACAGGAGCTATTATAAAGGTGGAGAGTGAAAGGCTAGATGATGGCTTGGATGATGATTCTAATGATGACTTAGAGGATGATTCTGATGATGACCTAGAGGATGATTCTGATGATGACCTAGACGATGATATAAATGATGATTTAGAAGATGATTCGGATGATGACTTAGATGATAATTCTGAAGATGATTTGGATGATGACTTAGATGATGATTCCGATGATGACCTAGACGATGATATGAATGACGATTTAGATGATGATAATCGTGAAGTGGATACCAATGACGATTCCGAAGATGATCGAGATGATGATGTAAATGATGACGATCAAGAAGTGGAATTTGATGATTCCGATGATGATGTAGAGGAGAACTCAGAAGAAACAGAGAGGGACCTAGATGATGTAGAGGAAGATGAAGAAGATGATGATTAATGGCTTGCTATTTTAGAAACTTATGCTATAATTATTCTGATAAACTTGGGAAATGAACTCTCGGAATCTTTCCTACGAAATTCAAAAACATATTCCGAGGTTCAAGATGAAAAAGTGGGGAAAGGTTTGGAGGATATATGAAAAAGTATGGTTTAGGGATCATAGGTTTTGGCGGAATGGCAATGCACCATGCCAATACAGTAAGGAAGTTATTAGTGGATCGAGTAGAAATTTGTGGCGTTTATGATATAAACGAAAAGCAGATGGATTTAGTTAAGGCAGAAGGTTTGAATTCTTACACATCTCAAGAAGAAGTTTTAGCAGATGATAGAGTGGATGTTGTATTGATTGCCACAAGCAATGAGGTTCATAAGGATATTGCGATTGCAGCAATGCAAGCAGGAAAGCATGTTATTTGTGAAAAGCCAGTAACCATGAATGCGCAAGAGTTAGAAGAAATTATTGAAGTGCGTAATGCAACAGGAAAATTCTTCACGATTAATCAGAATAGAAGAGTGGACAAGGATTATCTGACCGTATTAAATTGTTTAGAAACAGGAGCTATTGGGAAACCATATGTGATTGAATCTAAGGTAGAAGGGTGTCGCGGTATACCTTTAGGTTGGAGATGTATCAAGCGCCTTGGTGGCGGAATGATGCTAGATTGGGGTGTACATATGATCGATCAAATTGTACAAATGGAATCTAGTAAGGCTACGAGTGTATACTGTAATATGATATCGAAATTTTATGATGAAGTAGATGAGCAATTTAAATTGACCATTACCTTTGCTTCAGGATTAATTGCAAATATTGAAGTAGGGACAAATAACTATATTCAACATCCAAGATGGTATATTTTAGGAGAAAAAGGAACCTTACAAGTAGATGATTGGGAAATTACAGGAAATATGGTAGTAAAACAATCAGAAGATGAGTTTGAAGAGCAAATTGTTTATTCGAAGGCAGGTCCTACAAAGACCATGGCGCCACGTAGTGAAAAGACAATGAAAACACTTCCGCTTGAAATTCCAGAGGGTGCAACGGATAATTTCTTTGATAATGTTGCTTACACATACACTTGTTTCCTTGATGCTATAGAAGGAAAAATCCAACAAAAAATTACAGCAGAGCAAGTGTTAGATACTATGAAAATTATTGACGCTGCTTTTGAGTCTGCAAAAACAGGCATGGCAATTACTTTATAAAAATGAAGACTATCAGAAATGATAGTCTTGTTTTTATATACAAAAATGAAGAAAAGTGTATAATAGAAAGAGTATATACATCGGTGTGGAGGGAAGAATGAAAGCTAAGAAAAATGGAAATTCTCTTATGGTTCTATTTATTATTATTTTGGCAGTATTGTTAGTATCTATTTTGTGGATGTATAGTAATGCACCTAAAAGTGCAGAATCAGTAGAGGTGAGTGGAGAGTCTGAAGTTTCTAGTGAAAGTGTGGATAGCTTAGAGGAATCTGAAGTTTTAGAAACAAAAGTGGAAGAAGATACTTTAATAGAAACAGAATTAGCTGAGAACCCATATCAAGATTATTTTCTGGCTAATGAGCACATGGTAGCTTGGCTTAAGGTAGAAGGAACTCCGATCGACTACCCTGCTATGCAAACAATGTTTGATGAAGAATATTATTTATATTTGAATTTTGACCAAGAAGAGGACAAAAACGGATCTTTGCTTGTGGATACCGATTCGAGTATTCAGCCTGCTAGTAGCAATATTATTATTCATGGGCACAATATGAAGTCAGGGGCTATGTTTGCATGCCTGTTTGATTATGAGGATCAAGATTTTGCAAAGGAACATAGTATTATCAGTCTTTATACAAGAGAAGAAGAGCGAAGATACGAAGTGATATCTGTATTTTCAAGTAAAGTATTTTACACCACAGATACAGACTTTAAATATTATAAATTTTTTCAAGCAGATACCCAAGAAGAATTTGATGATTGGTATACCAATATTATGCAAATGTCATTGATTGATACTGGTGTAACAGCTAGTTTGGGAGATGAATTTATTACCCTGTCTACCTGCGCTTATGATGTAGAAAATGGCCGCTTTGTAGTAGTGGGAAAGAGAATAGAAGATGGGCCGCAGTATGCAGCCTTTGAGGAGAAAATAGATGAAGTGGATTAAGTTTAAAATTAAGACCTTAACAGAGGCGGAAGATGTAATTATCTCAGCACTTTGTGATCTTGGGTTTGAAGGGGCACAAATAGAAGATAATGTGCCTATGACACCTTTAGAAAAAGAGCAAATGTTTGTAGACATTATGCCAATTCAACTGGTAGATGATGGAGTGGCATATTTAAGCTTTTTCTTAGAAGAAACAGAATTGGGTACCGTTTTGTTTGAGGGAGAAGAAGTGGAAGTAGATGCTATTTTGAGTATGGTTGAAGAAGAGTTAGAGAGCTGGAAACAGTTTATGGATATAGGGGAAGCAAGTATTGAGGTGGACAAAACCGAAGATATTGATTGGATTAACAATTGGAAACAATTTTTTCACCAATTCTATATCGATGATATTTTGGTGATTCCTTCTTGGGAAAAGGTAGAAGTTGAGGGGAATCATGATTTAGTGCTACATATTGATCCAGGAACTGCCTTTGGAACAGGGATGCACGAAACCACACAACTTTGTATTAGACAGTTACGCAAATATGTTGGCAAGGAAACAAAGGTATTGGATGTAGGTACAGGAAGTGGGATTTTATCTATCTTATCCTTGTTATTTGGTGCAAAGCATGCAGTAGGAACCGATTTGGACCCTTGTGCTATTGATGCAGTACAACAAAATTGTGAGGCAAATGGAATTACAAAAGAGCAGTTTGACTTATTCATTGGCAATATTATTTTAGATCGTAAATTAGGTCAAGAAGTGGGATATGAAGCTTATGACATTGTAGTAGCTAATATTTTGGCGGATGTTTTGGTTCCACTGACTCCTGTGATTGTTTCACATATGAAAACAGGGGCCCATTATATTACCTCTGGTATTATTGATGATAAAGAAGAAACTGTGAAGCAGGCAATAGAAGAGGCAGGGCTTACTCTGATTGAGGTTACCTATCAAGGGGAGTGGGTAAGTATTACTGCTAGAAAGGATTTCTAATATGTTTCAATTTTTTGTGGAATCAACACAAATTAGAGATAGTAAGATTTTGATAGAAGGTGCGGATAAGAATCATATGTGTCATGTGATACGTATGAAATTAGGTGAGCGCTGTTATATCACGAATAAAGATAGTGGAGAAAAGTACATCTGTAAATTGGAGCAAATGGAGGAAGAAGTAGCCATTTGTAGCATATTAGAATCAGTGGAAGAGAGTAATGAATTAGGACATTCTATTGTTTTGTATCAAGGACTTCCAAAGAGTGATAAGATGGAATTGATTATTCAAAAGGCAGTAGAGCTTGGAGTGACTGAGATAGTCCCAGTTCAGATGGAGCGGTCTGTAGTAAAGTTAGATGATAAAAAGGCGAAATCTAA
This sequence comes from uncultured Lachnospiraceae bacterium, assembly GCA_964369945.1. GTDB lineage: Bacteria > Bacillota > Clostridia > Lachnospirales > Lachnospiraceae > RGIG6307. Next base: position 18,189 of record CAYJHO010000008.1, on the reverse strand, counting down.
GATCGAACGTTGGACAGCGATTGCAGAAGCGGCAGCAAAGCAAAGTAAGAGAGATTGTATTCCTAAGGTTGCAATGCCGATTTCTTTCAAAGAAGCATTGAAGAGGAGTCAAGCGTGTTCGCTTTCTCTTTTGGCTTATGAAAATGAGAGAGGGATGGCTAGAACAAGAGAACTATTGAGTGGTATTCAAGATGGGGACAGCATTTGTATTTTTATAGGACCGGAAGGTGGAGTGTCAGAAAAAGAGTTATCATTAGCAACTGAGGCTAGGGTAGAGAGAATCTCTCTTGGAAAAAGGATCTTAAGAACAGAAACAGCAGGATTAGCAATATTAGCTATGTTAAACTATTTGTTAGAAACTTAGAAAATAATTTCCATATCTGCATTTTTCGCATATGATAATAAAAAAAGAAAGGAAAGAATATGGAAGCTTATTTGGACAATTCTGCTACTACGAAATGTAGGAAAGAAGTAGCAGAAATCGTAACACACATTATGTGTGAAGATTATGGAAATCCATCGAGTCTGCATACAATAGGGATGCAGGCAGAACAATATATAAAAGATGCAAGAAATGTATTTGCAAGCTTATTGAAGGTTCATGAAAAGGAGATTTATTTTACTTCTGGTGGAACAGAGTCAAACAACCTAGCCTTACTTGGTGCTGCTCTGGCAAACAAAAGAAGTGGAAATCATATTATTACAAGCAAGATTGAACATCCTTCTGTTTTAGAGGCTTGTAAGCACTTGGAAGACTTGGGGTTTGAACTGAGTTATGTAGAGGTAGATGTAAATGGTTTGGTACAGTTAGATTCCTTGCAAAGGGTGTTTAGAAGTGATACCATTCTAGTGTCCATTATGCACACAAATAATGAAATTGGAACAGTGCAACCAATTGCAGAAATTGGAGAATGGATCAAATCTAAGAATGAAACATGTCTTTTTCATGTAGATGCAGTGCAAGGATTTGGAAAAGCACGTATTTATCCTAAAAAGATGAAGATAGATTTATTAGCAGCAAGCTCACATAAAATTCATGGGCCTAAGGGAGTGGGATTACTCTATGTGGGGGCTCATGTGAAAATGCATGCTATTATGTTTGGCGGTGGTCAACAAAAAGGCTTACGCCAAGGAACAGAAAATGTTCCAGGAATTGCAGGTATGACAAGAGCAGCTTATATGATATACTCTGAATTAGAAGAGGATATGGAACAGCTCTATGGGAAGAAGGAGTATTTCCTAAGGGGCCTATCCCAAATAGAGAGAACACAGGTGAATGGGATGATTCATTCTCATGCTTCACCTCATATCATAAGTCTCTCGGTGGAAGGGGTAAGAAGTGAGGTGCTACTTCATGCATTAGAGGAGAAAGGTATTTATGTTTCTGCAGGTAGCGCTTGTGCCTCTAATCATCCTAAGACTTCAGAAACATTAAAGGCAATCAAGTTACAAAAGCATTTATGGGATAGTACGATTCGTTTTAGTATGTCTAGTATGACAACGATAGCGGAAATTGACTATACTTTAGAAACATTGTATGATATGATTCCTATGTTAAGAAAATTTACAAGACGTAAATAGCGTCACAAGAGAAAGGGAAAAGATGTTTACAGCTTTTTTGATAAAATATAGTGAGATCGGCGTAAAAGGGAAAAACAGATATATGTTTGAAGATGCGCTGGTTCAACAAATAAAATATGCACTAAAGAAATGCCAGGGAGAATTTAAAATCCATAAGAGACAAGGGAGAATCTATATTGATGCCGTGTCAGAATTTGACTTTGACGAGACGGTAGAACGATTGCAAACAGTATTTGGCATTAGTGGAATCTGTCCAGTGATCTATACCGAGGATGAAGGGTTTGAGAAATTGCAAGAAACCATGGCAAATTACGTAAAAACTATGTATGGTGATGCTGCAAAGTCATTTAAAATCAATGCTAGAAGAGCTAGAAAAAATTATCCATTAAACTCCATGGAGTTAAATGCAGAAATGGGAGCAGTGGTATTAGAAACTTGCCCTAATTTTACTGTAGATGTACATAAACCAGATATCCAAATCGATGTAGAAATTCGTGAGAAGATTTATATCTATAGCGAAGAAATTCGTGGACTGATGGGGATGCCGATTGGTACAGGTGGAAAGGCAATGCTTTTATTGTCAGGAGGAATTGATTCACCAGTTGCAGGGTATGCGATTGCTAAAAGAGGGGTTAAGATAGATGCTGTTTATTTCCATGCACCGCCTTATACCAGCGAAAGAGCAAAGCAAAAAGTAGTGGATTTGGCAAAGAAAGTGGCAAAATATACTGGGCCAATTTATTTAAATGTGATTAATTTTACAGAAATTCAAATGTATATTTATGAAAAATGTCCTCATGAAGAGTTGACTATTATTATGAGACGATTTATGATGAAGATAGCAGAACGTTTAGCGAAAGAAACAGGATCGCTAGGTCTTATTACAGGAGAAAGTATTGGGCAAGTGGCTTCTCAAACGATGCATTCTTTATTGGCTACCAATGAAGTCTGTGAGCTTCCAGTATATCGTCCGCTGATTGCAATGGACAAAGAAGATATTATTACAATATCCAAAAGGATTGATACCTACGAAACTTCCATATTGCCGTATGAAGATTGTTGTACCATCTTTGTGGCTAAGCATCCGGTTACGAAACCTAATTTAAATGTGATTAAAAAGCATGAGAAGTTTTTGAATGAACTTATAGATGAAATGGTAGAGAAAGCAATTACAGAAAAAGAACTGATTATTTGTACAGAATAAGTAAAATAAAAAAACTAGCAACGGACTGTTGCTAGTTTTTGAATGTTTCATACTATTCAATAATGTATGCACTTAATACAGACATTACTGTTGTTGCATCACCTTCTACGTGAACGTTTAAGTTGATTGGTTTAGATAAATCTAAACTGAAGATTCCCATAATAGATTTTGCATCGATTACGTATCTACCTGATACCAAGTCGAAGTCACAATCAAATTTAGTAATGTCATTTACAAAAGACTTTACTTTGTCAATAGAGTTTAAAGATATTTTAACTGTTTGCATGTAGTATCCCTCCTTTTTCTTCTAGTATCATGGTACGTGATATTGAAGGAAAAGTCAATGTACAACATGTAGAAAATAGAAAGGGTTTTTATGTTAAAAGTAGCACTACACAATCTAGGTTGCAAGGTTAATTCGTACGAATTAGATGTAATGCAACAAAACTTACAAGAAAAAGGTTATATTATTGTAAGATTTGACGAAGAGGCAGATATTTATATTGTAAATACTTGTACTGTCACTAATATTGCAGATCGAAAGAGTAGGCAAATGCTGCACCAAGCCAAAAAGAGGAATTCCAATGCAGTTGTAGTAGCGGTAGGTTGTTATGTACAGACAGGAATGGAGCTGATTTTGGTGGATGAAGTTATAGATTTAGCCATTGGAAATAATAAGAAGAAAGATTTAGTTCCTATCCTAGAAGAATTTCTGTTAGAAAAAGGAAGAATCAGTAGGGTGGACAAGACTCTCCATCAGTCTAGTGTTCTTAATATGCAAGAACCACTAGAATATGAGGAAATGAGTTTGAAGGGGACTGCCACACAGACAAGGGCATATATTAAGATTCAAGATGGCTGCAATCAATTCTGTGCCTATTGTATTATCCCATTTGCTCGTGGTAGAGTTAGAAGTAGAAAAAGTGATGATATCTTGCATGAAGTACAAACATTGGTGCATAATGGTTATAAAGAAGTAGTATTGACAGGGATTCATATCAGTTCCTATGGCATTGATTTCAAATCACAGCAATCAGGAGATTACAAAGGGGAAAGTTATTTGGTTGATCTAGTGGAAGAAATTCACAAGATCAAAGGTTTAGAAAGAATTCGCCTAGGTTCCCTAGAGCCTAGAGTGGTAACAAGAGCAGCAGCAGCAAGATTAGCTAAGTTAGAAAAGCTATGTCCACACTTTCATCTGTCTTTACAAAGTGGCTGTGATGCAACTTTGAAAAGAATGAATCGTAGGTATACCACAGAGGAGTTTAGACAGAGTGTAAGAAATCTTAGAGAAGTATATGAAATGCCTGCCATCACCACAGATGTTATTGTAGGGTTTCCTGGTGAGACAGAAGAGGAGTTTGAAGAAACAAGGAACTATTTAGAAGAAATATGTTTATATGAAACACATATTTTTAAGTACTCTAGAAGAAAAGGCACTGTGGCAGATAAGATGGAAGGCCAAATTGTTGAAAAGGTAAAATCTCTTAGAAGTAGTATTTTATCCGAGCTAAATGCTAAAAATAAAACTGCATATAGTCAACAGTTTCTAGGGGGAAAAGTTGAAGTATTACTAGAAGAGGAAAAGCAGATCTAGGGTAAAACATATCAGGTTGGCTATACCAAAGAGTATGTAAAGGTCGGGATTCAAACGGAAGAAAAGAGGCAAAATTGCATTGAATCCGTTTCTTTAACAAAATGGCTGAATAAAGAAATATTAGAGGGAATTTATTAAATTCTTGCAATCTTATTGTAATTATATTTAAAGTAAGGTAAAATGTTAGTGCTATTGTAACTAAGGTACGAAGGAAAGTAAGAGATTTGTAGAGGGGCTTGGAATGGATAATTTAGGGAATACACAGTACATTAAAGTAGAGACAGCACCTATTTCTGGTGCACAAACAGTGTTAGCAGCAGTGTATGAGGCACTGAGCGAAAAGGGATACAATCCAGTGAACCAAATTGTGGGCTATATTATGAGTGGTGATCCTACCTTTATTACTTCTCATAAGAATGCACGAAGTTTAATTATGAAAGTAGAACGTGATGAATTAGTAGAAGAACTGTTAAGTTATTATATTAAAACAAAGGGTTTCTAATGCGGAGAGACAAATGAGAATAATGGGATTAGATCTTGGGACGAAAACAGTAGGTGTGGCAATTAGCGATGCTTTATTAATTACGGCTCAAAGTATAGAAATCATCCGAAGAAAAGATGAAAATAAATTGCGCCAAACCTTGGCAAGAGTAGAAGAACTAGTGGAAGAGTATGAAGTGGGAGAAATTGTGATTGGCTTACCAAAGCATATGAACAATGATTTGGGAGATCGAGCAGAGTTTTCTTTAGAGTTCAAAGAAAAACTAGAGAGAAGAACAGGATTAAAGGTAGTTCTTTGGGACGAAAGATTAAGTACTGTTTCTGCCGATAGAATCTTAATGGAGTCTGGTGTTAGAAGAGAAGATAGAAAACAATATGTAGATAAGGTAGCAGCAAGTATTATCTTACAAAATTATTTGGATTATAGAAGCAATATGCAAAAGTAGAGAGGTAGTAGAGTGGAAAAGATTATGTTTACACTTCCTGATGGCGAAGTTGTTCCTTTTTATGTGTTGGAACAGACTAGGCTTGGTGGAGTTAATTATATTTTAGTAACCGATGTGGAAGATGGTGATGGTGATGCTTTCATTTTGAAAGACACATCAAAAGAACAAGATTTAGAAGCAGTATATGAAATGTTAGAAGACGATGAGGAAATCAGCGTAGTAGCTACTGTGTTCGAAAATCTACTTGACGATGTAGAAATACAATAATTTATAAAAATGACTATAGTTATCTTGTGAAAAGAAAGAGAATATATGGAATCTGCAGAATCTAAGGATGGGAGAAGTGGCAGAGGATCATTTCATTTCTTTTGATATAGATAGATATAGGGCATTTATTTTGGAGGAAATTCGTGTGAATAAAAAAATGAATAATGAAACTAGTTCTAAGCTAAAAATTATCCCTTTAGGGGGCTTAGAGCAAATTGGTATGAATATTACTGCCTTTGAATATGAAGACAGTATTATTGTTGTGGATTGTGGTTTATCATTCCCTGCCGATGATATGTTAGGAATCGATTTGGTTATTCCAGATGTAACATATCTTAAAAACAACTATCACAAAGTGAAAGGGTTTGTTTTTACTCATGGGCATGAAGATCATATTGGCGCATTACCATATGTGTTAAAAGAAATGTCCTTGCCTATTTATGCAACAAGGTTGACAATGGGATTGATCGAAAACAAATTAAAAGAACACAATTTGACACATAGCACAAAAAGAAAGATTGTTAAGTTTGGACAATCTATCAATTTAGGAAAGTTTAGAATCGAATTTATTCGAACTAATCACAGTATTGTTGATGCAGCAGCTTTGGCTATTTACTCACCAGCAGGAGTTGTAGTTCATACTGGTGACTTTAAAGTAGATTATACACCAGTATTCGGAGATTCTATCGATTTAGTGCGTTTTGCAGAATTAGGTAAAAAAGGTGTACTAGCACTATTGTTAGATTCAACAAATGCAGAGAGGCCTGGATTTACACAATCGGAAAAGACAGTAGGCAAGACCTTTGATCATATATTTGAAGAAAATAAGAATACGAGAATTATCGTAGCTACCTTTGCATCTAATGTAGATCGTGTGCAGCAAATTATTAATACCGCTCATAAATTTGGAAGAAAAGTTGTGGTAGAAGGTCGTAGTATGGTCAATATTATTGATACGGCTTCTAGATTAGAGTGTTTAAAGATACCGGATAATACATTGATAGAGGTAGATCGATTAAAGGAATACCCAGAGGATCAAACGGTTATTATAACCACAGGTTCTCAAGGGGAAAGTATGGCAGCGCTCTCTCGTATGGCGAGTGGTATGCATAGAAAGATTTCAATTGCACCAACAGATACTGTTATTTTCTCTTCCAGTCCAATTCCTGGAAATGAAAAGGCGGTAACAAAAGTAATCAATGAATTACTACAAAAAGGCGCTGAAGTTATTTTCCAAGATGCCCATGTTTCAGGGCACGCTTGCCAAGAAGAATTGAAGCTAATCTATACCTTGGTAAAACCAAAGTATGTAATGCCAGTTCATGGAGAGTATAAGCATTTAGTGGCTCAAAAGAAATTAGCAATGGGGCTCGGAATTGAGAAAGAAAACATTTTTATCTTGAAGTCAGGAGAGGTATTAGCTTTAAATGATGAAAGTGCAGCGATAGAAGGAAGTGTTCCGGCAGGAGCTATTTTGGTAGACGGACTAGGTGTTGGAGATGTTGGGAATATCGTATTAAGAGATCGACAACATTTGGCAGAAGATGGAATCTTGATCGTAGTTATGGCATTAGATAGTGAGAATGGTTATGTGGTTTCTGGACCAGATATTGTTTCTAGAGGCTTTGTCTATGTAAGAGAATCAGAAACGTTGTTAGAAGAGGCTCGCGTTGCAGTAGCTACAGCAGTTGAACAATATACAGATAGAGGGATTACAGATTGGGGCAGATTAAAGGGTGCTATAAAAGAAAGCCTTAGCGATTTTGTATGGAAGAAGACAAAACGTCGCCCAATGATTTTGCCGATTATTATGGAAGTATAAAGAGGGACTAGAGATGGAGTCAAAAAGTACAATAAATGCTATGTTAGGGGGACTTGTTCGATTACTAATCATAGTAGTGGCAGTGCTGCTCATTGTGCGCAGCGCAGTATATGTATATGATATTGGGTATCGATTGTTTACCGAAGCACCTGTAAGTAATGGTGTAGGTAAAGATATTACCTTTGTAGTAGAAGATGGTATGAGTGCATGGGAAATTGCCACAGCCTTAGAAGAGGCTGGGGCAGTGAATGACTCCATAGTTTTTTTCTTGCAAAACTTTTTATCAGATTATAGTGATTCCATGACAGCTGGAACATATACCGTAAATACTTCTATGGTAAATGAGGAGATTATGGCAGTTTTGTCAGGGGTTGAATATAGCGAGGAGTAAAGGGTCGTCAAGAGTCTAGGAGAATAGCATGTTAATGGATGAAAGAATGGTTGCCTTTATTCAAAGTTTGGATAAGGGCAATACCTCGTTTTTAGACGAGTTAGAAGCAGAGGCAATAGAAGCAGAAGTTCCAATTATTAAGCCGGAAATGCAAAGTTTATTGAAGTTTTTGTTAAAATTACATGGATCTGTAAAGATTCTGGAAGTGGGAACTGCAGTAGGTTTTTCTGCTATTTTAATGGCAGAGTATAGCGTGAAGGAAAGTCATATTACTACCATTGAGAAGTATGAGAAAAGGATACCTATTGCAAAACAAAATTTTATTCGAGCAGGAAAAGAAGAAAAGATTAAACTGTTAGAGGGAGATGCTGCTGATATTTTGAAAGGTTTAGAAGGTGAATTCGATTTCATCTTTATGGATGCAGCAAAAGGGCAGTACATGAAGTTTTTGCCAGAGGTGCTTCGCCTTTTGAGAAAAGGTGGGCTACTTGTATCAGATAATGTATTGCAAGAGGGAGAGATTATTGATTCTCGTTTTGCAGTGGTAAGAAGGAATCGTACGATTCACTCTAGGATGAGGGAGTATTTATATGAGCTCAATCATCATGAGGAATTAGAAACAGTAGTATTGCCTGTGGCAGACGGCGTTGCCTTGAGTGTGAAAATAGATTCTGAGAGTATATTAGTTGATGATGGAGGAAGAAATGAAATTTGATAAAAAACCAGAACTCTTGATACCAGCAGGTAGTCTTGAGGTGTTGAAGATAGCGGTTATGTTTGGAGCAGATGCTGTCTATATAGGGGGAGAGGCTTTTGGTCTTCGTGCAAAAGCGAAGAACTTTTCGAAAGAGCAAATGAAGGAAGGGATTGAATTTGCTCATAAGCACGGAGCCAAGGTTTATGTGACAGCAAATATTATTGCCCATAATCAGGATTTAGAGGAAGCTCGTAGCTACTTCGAAGAGTTGAAAGAAATAGAGCCAGATGCCATAATAATTTCAGATCCTGGTATGTATATGATAGCAAAAGAAGCTTGGCCAGAGGCAGAAATTCATATTTCAACACAAGCCAATAATACCAATTATCAAACCTATAAATTTTGGCATAAAATGGGAGCTTCGAGAGTGGTTTCTGCAAGAGAATTATCGTTAGCAGAAATCCATGAAATTAGAGAGCAAATTCCAGAGGATTTAGAAATTGAAACGTTCATTCATGGAGCTATGTGCATTTCTTATTCGGGAAGATGTCTGCTATCTAGCTTCTTTACAGGAAGAGATGGGAACCAAGGGGCCTGTACTCATCCTTGCAGATGGAAATACGCAGTGGTGGAAGAAAAGCGTCCAGGAGAATATTTACCAGTATATGAAAATGAAAGAGGGACTTATATTTTCAACTCAAAAGATCTTTGTATGATTGAGTATATCCCAGAAATTTGTGAAGCAGGTATTAATAGTTTGAAGATAGAAGGTCGTATGAAAACGGCTCTTTATGTAGCAACCGTTGCAAGAACTTATAGAAAGGCGATTGATGATTACTATACCGATATAGAAACTTATCGCAATAAGATGGATTGGTATAAATCAGAAATAGGAAAATGTACCTATCGTCAATTTACGACAGGGTTTTTCTTTGGTAAACCAACAGAAGAAACACAGATTTATGATAGCAATACCTATATTAATGAATATATCTATTTAGGGATTATTGAAGAAGTGTTAGGCGACAACTTGGTAAGGATAGAACAGAGAAATAAATTCTCTGTAGGAGACCAGATTGAGATTATGAAGCCAGATGGAAGTAATATTTCTGTCTCGGTGGAAGCTATGTATGATTTAGAAATGCGAGAAGTGGAAAGTTGTCCACATTCTAAGCAGGGGATTATTTTAAAGCTTTCTGATATGCCAGAAAAATTTGATATTTTGCGTGTAGCTAATAAATCTAGCAATAGTGTATAAGCTTTGGATAAAACAATTGCAAAAATTAGTGAAATTCACAAAGTTGAAAAAAAAGCTTGAAACTTAAAGCGGCTTCGTGTACATTAGAGAAAAGAGCAAGAGCTCAATTAGACAAGTGGAACAATGGCGTTCAAAAGACTTAGTGTTTTTTGAATGCCTTTTTTTATGGAATTCCAGGTCAAAATGAAAGGGATGGTAACAAAATGAGTAGAATCAATGTAGAAGAATTATTTGCAAGTAAAGTATTTACACGTGGAGTGATGAGACAAAGACTTCCGAAGAATGTTTTTAAATCAGTGGAGAAGTTGATGGATCAAGGTGGCGAATTGTCCTTATCTGATGCTAACGTAGTAGCAAAAGCAATGAAAGATTGGGCAGTTGAAAATGGAGCAACACACTATACTCACTGGTTTCAACCTTTGACTGGAATTACAGCAGAAAAACATGACTCTTTTGTAACATCTCCAGATGCTGATGGAAATATGCTTTTAGAGTTTTCAGGAAAAGAGTTGGTAAAAGGAGAGCCAGATGCTTCTTCGTTTCCAAGTGGTGGACTTCGTGCTACTTTTGAAGCAAGAGGATATACAGCTTGGGATATGACATCTCCAGTATTTTTAAAAGAGGATGCGACAGGTGTTACCTTGTGTATTCCTACTGCATTTTGCTCTTATAAAGGAGAAGCTTTGGATACAAAGACACCATTGCTTCGTTCTATGGAGGCGATAAGCCAGCAAGCTTTAAGAATTGTTCGTTTGTTTGGAAATACAGAAGCTACTAAAGTTACTCCTTCGGTAGGGCCTGAGCAAGAGTATTTCTTAGTGGATCGAGATAAATATTTACAACGTAAGGATTTGATTTTCTCTGGACGTACCTTGTTTGGTGCACCAGCACCAAAAGGTCAGGAAATGGAAGATCATTACTTTGGTACCATTCGTGAAAGAATCGGTGCTTATATGCAAGATTTAAATATAGAGTTATGGAAGCTTGGTGTAACAGCAAAAACTCAGCATAACGAAGTTGCGCCAGCACAGCATGAATTAGCACCTATCTATGAAGTGGGAAATATTGCAGTAGATCATAACCAATTAATTATGGAAACTATGAAGAAAGTGGCAAGTCGCCATAGCTTAACTTGTTTACTTCACGAAAAACCTTTTGCAGGCGTGAATGGTTCAGGTAAACACAACAACTGGTCTCTTTGTACTAACAATGGTGTAAATATGTTAGAGCCAGGGGATACACCGAATGAAAATATTCAGTTCTTATTAGTATTAGCTTGTATGATGAAAGCAGTAGACAGACATGCAGATCTATTAAGACAAAGTGCTTCTGATGTTGGAAACGATCATAGACTAGGAGCGAATGAGGCACCACCTGCTATTATTTCTATGTTCTTAGGAGAGCAGTTAGAGGATGTAGTATCACAATTAGTAGAAACTGGGGAAGCGGCAAGAAGTATCCAAGGACAGAAGTTGGAGACAGGTGTATCTACAATTGCAGAATTTGTAAAGGATGCAACAGATAGAAATAGAACATCACCTTTTGCTTTTACAGGAAATAAATTTGAATTCCGTATGGTTGGTTCTGCAGATTCTATTGGAAGTCCTAATACTACTTTAAATACGATTGTAGCAGAAGCTTTTTGTGAGGCAGCTGATGTGCTAGAGAAAGCAGATGATTTTGATATTGCTTGCCATGATTTGATTAAAGAGTACATGACTGAGCATCAAAGAATTGTTTTCAATGGAAATGGATACTCTGATGAATGGGTAGTAGAAGCCAAAAGAAGGGGCTTGCCAAATATTACATCTATGGTAGAAGCTGTGGAAACTTTGGTAACTGATAAATCCGTTGCATTATTTGAAAAATTTGCAATCTTTACTAAGGTTGAATTAGAATCACGTGCAGAGGTACTATATGAAACTTATTCTAAGTCAATCAATATTGAAGCTCGTGCTATGATTGATATGGCAGCGAAAGATTATATTCCGGCCATCGTTAAGTACTCAAAATCATTAGCTGATACTGTGATTGCAGTAAAAGAAGCAGGAGTAGATGCTAGTGTACAAACAGAAATGTTAGCAACGGTTGCATCGAACTTAAAATTAGCAAAAGAAGCTTTGGATACATTAAATGTAGTTGTTGCTAAAGCTGCTGATATGGAATCGAAAGAGCAAGCTTTCTTCTATAAAGATGAAGTTATGCCAGCGATGAATGCATTAAGAGCTCCAATCGATGAACTTGAAATGATAGTGGATGCAAAGGCTTGGCCAGTACCTACATATGGTGAATTGATTTTTGAAGTTTAATTGATAAATGATCGAAATAAGAAAGAGTATATATTCTGACACAAAAGCAGAATATATACTCTTTTACTTGATTTATATTGACAAAATGCTACAAAATTATTATCATACTAATATAGTAGGAAATTGGAAGGGTTTTAGAAATTGAAATGAAATTAATTATGATTAAAATGTTGTTGGTGTGTTGTTCAATAGGAATCATTCTGATGATGCAACCTTTGAGTTTGTTAGAGGAGATACGCTTGGAGTATTCCCAAAACCTGTGGGTAGAAATTTATAGTATGTTGGTGATCCTAACGCTTGCCTTTGGAGGTTTGTTACTTTTTTGGAAAGGGGAGAATAGAAAAGGAAGGGCAGCTAAGGTGGCGACCATAGTATTAGATGTGTTGGTAGCACTTGTTTGGTGGGGCCTACAAAAGGGGAATGTGCCATGGGGGAGTAGCCAAGTGTGGCTATATTTATTTTTTATTGCCATGCTGTCCCAGTTTGCAATTAGCTATATCGGAATTAAAGTTTCAGAAGAAAAAGGAAGTTGTTCCACTAAGTGATTAGTGTAACAGCTCTTTTTTATCTAAATATTTAGGGAGTTTGTATAAAATTGTGAAAAAGCAACAAAAATATAGGAGGGATTTATTTTAAAACTAAGGAGAAATTGTGTATCTATACAAAAGTAGAAAAACGGATTGACAAAAAATTAACCATAGTGTTAAAATATTAACATAACTTGCGAAAGCAAAATAAAAAGTAAGGAGAAGGATGATGAGTAATGAGAATTATATCTTTGTAGACGGAGTAGAAGCTTTAAAAGAATCGATTAAAAGTGTGAGAGAGGCACAGGAAATTTTCTCCACTTATACACAGGAACAAGTAGATAAAATCTTTAAAGCAGCAGCTTTAGCAGCAAATAAAGCTAGAATTCCGTTGGCTAAATTAGCAGTGGAAGAGACAGGAATGGGGATTGTAGAAGATAAGGTAATCAAAAATAATTATGCTTCAGAGTATATTTATAATGCATATCGTGATACAAAAACTTGTGGTATTATAGAAGAAGATAAAGCCTTTGGTATTAAGAAAATTGCAGAGCCAATTGGCTTGATTGGAGCAGTAATACCAACGACAAATCCAACATCTACTGCTATTTTTAAATCATTAATTGCTTTGAAAACAAGAAATGGTATTATTATTAGTCCTCATCCTAGAGCAAAGAATTGTACAATAGCAGCAGCTAAAATTGTACTAGAGGCAGCAGTGGCTGCGGGAGCACCAAAAGGAATTATTGATTGGGTAGATGAGCCTTCTTTAGAAATGACCAACATGATTATGGCAGAGTCTGATACTATTTTAGCAACAGGTGGACCAGGGATGGTAAGAGCAGCTTATTCAAGTGGAAAACCAGCCTTAGGAGTAGGTGCTGGTAACACACCAGCAATTATCGATAGTACAGCAGATATTTTACTTGCAGTGAATTCGGTAGTTCATTCAAAGAGCTTTGATAATGGGGTGATTTGTGCATCTGAGCAATCTGTTATTGTTATGGCGGATATTTATGAAAAAGTAAAGAAAGAATTTGCTGTAAGAGGTTGCTATTTCTTAAAAGGGGAAGAAGTAGATAAGGTAAGAAAAACTATTTTGATTAATGGTGGATTGAATGCGAAGATTGTAGGACAGTCTGCACATACCATAGCAGCATTGGCAGGGGTAGAGGTTCCAACAGAAACCAGAGTTTTAATTGGCGAAGTAGAAAGTGTTGATTTATCAGAAGAGTTTGCTCACGAAAAATTATCACCAGTATTGGCGATGTATAAGGCGAAAACTTTTGAAGAAGCTTTGGAAAAAGCGGATACTCTTGTAAAGGACGGTGGCTATGGACATACCGCTTCCATGTTTGTTGATACGGTAAAAGGAAAAGATAAGCTAGAGAAATTCCAGGCGAAAATGAAAGCTTGTAGAATTGTAATTAATACACCAGCAGCACAAGGTGGTATTGGTGATATTTACAACTTTGCTCTTAAACCTTCTTTGACATTAGGTTGTGGATCATGGGGAGGAAACTCTGTATCAGAGAACGTAGGTGTAAAGCACTTGATTAATATAAAGACGGTTGCCGAGAGGAGAGAAAACATGCTGTGGTTTAGAACGCCTAACAAGGTTTATATCAAGAAAGGTTGTTTAGGAGTTGCACTAGATGAGCTTGGAAATATCGAGAAAAAAGAAAAAGTGTTTATCGTAACAGATAATTTCTTATATAAAAACGGATATACCAAAGCAGTAACAGATAAATTGGATTGTTTAGGTATTAGCCATACTACTTTTTATAATGTAGAGCCAGATCCAACACTAGCTTGTGCAAAAGAAGGTGCAGCTGCGATGAAAGCTTTTGAACCAGATTGTATTATTGCAATTGGTGGTGGTTCTGCCATGGACGCCGCTAAAATTATGTGGGTAATGTACGAGCATCCAGAAGCGGATTTCTTGGATATGGCAATGCGCTTTATGGATATCAGAAAACGTGTTTATACCTTCCCTAAAATGGGCGAAAAAGCATATTTTATTGCAATACCAACAACTGCAGGAACAGGTTCTGAGGTAACTCCATTTGCAGTTATCACAGATGAAGAAACAGGGGTAAAATACCCACTAGCAGATTATGAACTTATGCCAAATATGGCAATAGTAGATGCAGATATGATGATGGATGCACCAAAAGGTTTGACAGCTGCTTCAGGAATTGATGCTGTGACACATGCAGTGGAAGCTTATGCATCTATGTTAGCAACAGATTATACCGATGGATTGGCGCTACGTTCACTTAAGGTAGTGTTTGAGAACTTGCCAAAAGCATATGATAATGGAAGCGATGCGAAAGCAAGAGAAAAGATGGCAAATGGAGCTACTATGGCAGGAATGGCATTTGCAAATGCTTTCTTAGGAGTGTGTCACTCTATGGCGCATAAATTAGGAGCATTCCACCACTTACCACACGGAGTTGCGAATGCACTTATGTTAGAAGAGGTAATTCGTTTTAATGCAGCGGAAACTCCAGCTAAGATGGGAACATTTTCACAGTACGATCACCCTCACACATTAGCTAGATATGCGGAAGTAGCAGATTATTTAGGCTTAAAAGGAAAGACGGATACAGATAAAATGGAAAGCTTAATTGTAGCATTTAGAGAGTTGAGAGAACGTGTGGGAATCAAAGCGACTATTAAAGATTATGGTATCGATGAAGCAGATTTCTTAGCGCGCTTAGATGATATGGTGGAGCAGGCATTTGATGATCAATGTACAGGAGCGAATCCACGTTATCCGCTTATGAGAGAAATTAAAGAAATGTATTTAAAAGCATATTATGGTGAATAAGAAGGAGGTAGGTATGAATCTAGAACATGTAATTGCAACAAGAACATCAAAAAAAGTATATCGCGATGGAGATATAGCAATCAAGGTATTTGATGATAGTTTTAAAAAGTCGGATGTCTTAAATGAAGCCTTGAATCAGGCAAGAGTAGAAGAAACTGGTTTACAAGTACCTAAATTAAAGGGTGTAACGGTAGTGGACGGCAAATGGGCGATTCTAACGGAGTTTGTAGAAGGAGATACCTTAGCTTCTCTTATGGAGAAAAATCCAGATAAGATAGATGAATATTTGAATTTATTTGTAGATACACAAATGGGAATTCATGCGAAGAAATCTCCTCTTTTAAACAAATTAAAAGACAAGATGGCTAGAAAGATGAAAGAATCATTCTTAGATGCTACCACTCGTTATGATATGCAAACTAGACTAGAGGGAATGCCAGTGCATGATAAAGTTTGTCATGGAGACTTTAACCCTAGTAATGTTATGGTAACAAAAGATGGAGAAGTGTTTGTTTTAGACTGGTCTCATACTACACAAGGAAATGCTTCGGCAGATGTGGCAAGAACTTTTCTTCTATTTTCTTTAGAAGGAAAAACAGAGATAGCGGAGAAGTATTTACAGCTATTTTGTCAGAAATCTGACACTGCAAAGCAGTATGTGCAAGGGTGGATGCCAATTGTTGCAGCTTCGCAGCTTGTGAAGGGGAAACCTGAAGAGGTAGAGTTTTTGAAAAATTGGATTGGTGTAGTTGATTACCAATAGAACTTGAAAAATTTGATTCCCTCAGGTACAATGTTAAGGGGTTAGAGTTTTGGCAGAGTACGGAGGGAATATGAACATTCAAGTTTTTGGAACGAAAAAGTGTAATGAGACAAAGAAAGCACAGCGCTTCTTTAAGGAAAGAGGAATCAAATTTCAATTTATTGATTTGAGCGAAAAGGAAATCAGTAAAGGTGAGTTTCGTTCGGTCTGCCAAGCAGTGGGCGGCATAGAAAATATAATTGATGAGAATTGCAAGGATAAAGATGCCTTAGCTCTTGTTCAATATATTGCACCTGAGGATAGAGAAGAGAAAATTCTTCTAAATCAGCAGGTGATAAAGACGCCTCTAGTAAGGAATGGGAAGCAGGCCACCGTTGGTTATGCTCCAGAGATATGGAAGAAGTTTGAATGATAAAAGGATAGTTGTCTTTGCGGCAACTATCCTTTTGTTCTTTTTTTATGATTCGAATTCGATTCGAGCAACTCGGATGATAAAGTTATTTCCATATTGGAATGGTGCTGGGTGAATGAGAAGGGTTTGTTTTTCTAAATCTTGTGAAAAACTTGCCTTTTCCCCATTGTCTAAAAAGGTAATGCTTAGCACCGTTTTAGTTACCTGTTCTAGCGTGGTAAAGTCCTTTGCAGAACTATTTAGCACATGGGAATCGCCACTAGTACCGCTGATTCCAAAATAGAGATAGCTGCTAGAATCTGGATGGTCAAGAACAAAGCTTTCTGTTCTACTTGTCATCTTACTAGGTCTTCCTTCATAAATAGAAGAACCGCACATGTCAACCCACTTTCCAAGCTCTTCTAAGATGGCTGATTGCATCAATGGGAGGCTGCTATCCATCTTTGGTCCTATATTGACTAAAGCGTTGCAACCGAATTTTCTACAAGTGGCAAGTGACTCTACAATCCACTGCATAGATTTGTAATTGATGTCCTTGGCGACACCCCAATGATCGTTTAAGGTGAAGCTCATTTCTCCTGTGATGTATTTGTCGTATTTGCTGTGGTTGATGGCGGTAGGGCGACCTTGTTCAAAAGACACACAGTCGATTTCTGGGTGACCCACAACGCCCCTAGCTTCTAGACCGGTATTATTATCGATGATAGCATTTGGCTGTAAGCGACGAATCATACCGTATAACTCATCGAGTTTCCAATCAGCATCCGGCTTCCACCAGTTACCATCGAACCAAAAGCCACCAATTTCACCATAATTGGTACAAAGGAGTTCTACTGATTTATATAGGTAATCTAAATAAGCATCAAAATCCTTGTCAAAAAGTTGGTGGTGCCAGTCTAGGGTAGTATGGTAGAAAAATGGGATGATATCTTCCCTCCTACAACAAGTTACGAATTCGGCAATTAAATCTCTACCGTTTGGTGTGTGCATCACATCGTAGTCAGACAAACCTTTGGTATCATATAGAGAAAAACCATCATGGTGTCTCGTGGTCAAGGTGATGTATTTAGCACCAAGGCTCTTGGCAGCTTTTACAAGATTCATGGCATCGAAGCTAGAGAAATCTGTATTGCGTGCGATTTGTTCGTATTCTTTTGGATCCTTATGGTGTAAACATAGTACCCATTCCCCTTGTTCGTATTGAGAGTATACACCGTAGTGTACAAAAAGACCGATTCCTAATTTTTCGAAATCTAAAATGTACTGATTGACCTTCATGGAAAGTGCCTCCTTTTGTTCGGAAATGTATTTTGGTATCATCAGTGTAATAAAAGGAAGCGTAAGGGTCAAGCGGAGAGTTTGGAATAGAAAAAAACAGAAGGTACTTTCTAAAAACAGTTTTAAATTTAAAGGAAAAACATTGACAAAGTATCCGATTTATGATAAGGTTGATGCGTAAGAGAGCTAGACTCTTTTTTTTGTGCACAAAATTTCTGTGTTTAAAAGAGGGTGAATAAGCTTAAGAAATGATATTATATACACATGGAGGTAGAAAAATGCGTACAAAAATTACATTAGCAT
>CAYJHO010000007.1:49169-51993 GCA_964369945.1 uncultured Lachnospiraceae bacterium | reverse complement strand
ATTTTCTAACAGCTCTTTCACTCCTGAAAGATCTGCTTTTCTTTGCAAAAATAGATACGCTTTTTCTCTTGTAATATAAGTATATGACATGGCAACTGGATTGCATGGGATATCATTTCCACGAATATTATAAAGCCACATAATATCGTCTAGTTTGCTAATAAATAAACTATCATAGTTTTTGAATTTATCACGAACTAAGGCTAATTTCTCTTGAATAGATTTACCTGCTACTTCTGGACTTAGTGCAAATGGTTTTTCACATGTCATTGCCGGTCTATTGTCCCACAAATCTCCACCTAAATCAGCTTCCATATTTACATTAACAGACTTGCTCTTAAGATGTTTCTCGATATTCTCCCAAGCAGCTGCGGTAACACATGCTCCATCAAAAGCTATTACTTCATTACTTTTCATGTTCTCTTGTAAATATTGAGCCACAGTTGCCACCCCTGGCTCACCCATTTTCATAAGTTCATAACCAGTATCTTTAATTTCTTTTGCTGCTTGAATAAAATATCTACCATCTGTCCATAACTTTGCTTCCATTTGGCTGATTACTAAGGTTCCATTAGAACCAGTAAAACCACTCAAAAACTCTCTCACCTTAAAATAGTCATTTACATATTCAGAATTATGACAATCTGCTGTCATAACCAAATAATAGTCAATTCCCATTCTCTTCATATATTCTCTAACTTGATGTAATCGATTCTCTATCGTTGCCATATACTACCTTTTCTCCTTGCTTTATACCCCTAAGAATGTTTTTACAATCTTTGGCATTTCCTCTGTCTCACATTGGGTTGTATGTAATACTTTTGCTGTTCTTATTTCTTCAATAGCATTAGGAACAGCTACTTTTGATAATTTACTTAATTCATCTACCAAAGCAAAATCTTCCCCTGTACTATAGTTGCTATCGAGAGCTTCCATAACACTTCTTGTAAATTTATATGGACTTGCTGTAGACGCTATTACGGTTACAGTTTCATCCTTTGTTTCTGCTTTATACTTTTCATATACCGTTGCAGCTACTGCTGTATGGGTATCTAGTACATAAGCATTTTTATCATAAACCGCTTTGATACTTGCTGCTGTTTCTTCTTCTGTAGAGTATCCACCATAGAAATCTAGTAATGCTTCTTTCATCTCCTCTGTAATTGTGTACTCTCCAGTTTGTCCTAATGCTGACATCATTTCTGCATTCTTAATTCCGCAATTGCCTGCAATTTTATAAATTAATCTTTCTAAATTAGAACTAATCAAAATATCCATAGAAGGTGAGCTTGTCAATATAAAATCACGATTTCTATCATAGGTTCCCGTTTCAAAGAAGTCATATAAAACTTTATTATCATTAGATGCACAGATAAACTTATGAATTGGAAGTCCCATCTCTTTTGCATAATAAGCAGCTAAGATATTTCCAAAGTTCCCGGTAGGAACTACTACATTCATTGCTTCTCCTGCGCTTAGTTTCCCTTCTTTCAATAAACTTGTGTAGGCATAAACATAATACACAATTTGAGGAACTAAACGTCCAATATTAATTGAGTTAGCACTAGAAAATTGATAACCATTTTCTTCTAATAGAGCTGCAAATTCCTTGTCTCCAAAAATATTCTTCACCCCTGTTTGTGCATCATCGAAATTTCCTGTAATCCCTACTACTAATGTATTATCTCCTACTTGAGTAACCATTTGTTTTTCTTGAATCTTCGATACCCCATTCTTAGGATAAAATACTATAATTTTTGTTCCTTCTACATTGGCAAATCCTTCCAAAGCAGCTTTCCCTGTATCTCCTGATGTAGCCGTTAAAATTACAATATCATTCTTTACATCATTTTTCTTTGCTGCAGTTGTCATTAAATGTGGCAAGATTGACAGCGCCATATCTTTAAAGGCAATGGTTTTTCCATGAAATAATTCCAAGTAATAAGTTCCATCCACCTCTTTCAATGGAGCAATTACTTCTGTATCAAATTTACTATCATAAGCTCTTGTAATACAGCTACGCAATTCATCTTCAGTAAAGTCACTTAAAAGAAGCTTCATCACCTCATATGCCACATCACAGTAATTCATTTCTTTCAACTCTTCAAATGATTTATCTAATGCAGGTATATGATCAGGCACAAAAAGTCCGCCGTCATCTGACAATCCTTTTAAAATAGCTAACGATGCTGGAACTGAGCTTTCACTACTTCTTGTAGATTTAAATAATACTGACATAACTTATCTCCTTTTAATAAAAATTTTGTAAATCACATATAATAATATCATATATATTTTTTTGTTTCAATGATAAAATTTTTCTGTTATAATAGGAATAATTAATTTATTTGGGAGGTCCCTATGAGAATCATCGAAAATACAATAGACAATCTTGATTTCAATCTTGATTTGCAACAGTTCTTTCCCTTAGACACAAGCCTACTGATAGATATAGAAACTACTGGATTAAGTGCACTACACCACGATATTTATATGATAGGTTTAGGCTACTACAAGAATGCACAATGGCATATCATTCAATTTCTTGCAGAAAACTTAGAAGAGGAACGTGATTTACTAGTTTCTTTTATACAATTCGCCGAGAATTATAGTACTTTAATTCACTTTAACGGAAATCGTTTTGATATCCCTTTCTTACAGGAAAAACTTAACAAATATGGAATCGAATATCAATTAAGTAAGAAAAATGGCATCGATTTATTTAAAAGAATTTCCTGCTTCAAACAAGTAATACAAGCGCCTAATTTAAAGCAAAAAACAGTGGAACAATTATTAGGAATTAACAGACTAGATACCTTTAGTG
>CAYJHO010000007.1:0-49159 GCA_964369945.1 uncultured Lachnospiraceae bacterium | reverse complement strand
TAAGGAGGAAGAGGACAACCTTTCAGACACCTTACTTCTACACAATCATGATGACATCTTAGGGCTGATACAAATCCTACCAATCCTTAGTCTATCACAACTATGTGGTGAAGGAATCATCATCAAAAAAGTACAAATGTGTAAAACAAAGGATGTCAATGGAGAGGATAAGCTAGAACTCCTACTCTTTTTAGAAGCTAATTATGCTTTCCCATTCTCCTTTAGTTGTCACTCCGAAGGAATATTTTGTAGTGTCTCAGCGAAACAAATCACTTTAAAAGCACCTGTTCATTTTAAAGAACTAAAGTATTTCCACAGAAACTACAAAGAGTATTACTATGTTCCAGAATTAGACTCAGCTTTTCACAAGTCCATTGCTAGTTTTGCCGATCATAAACAAAGAGAAAAAGCTACTGCCCATAATTGCTATACAAAAAAAACATCTTATTTTTTACAGCAATTCATCCCTCTAATAGATCCGATTTTCTCTGAGGCATACAAAGCGAATGCTATGTACTTTGAAATCACAGACGAAATCAAGAATAACAGAAGTTTTTTCCTTCGTTATGCTATACACCTTCTACAACACTTAATTCACTTCAAAGAATAAAAATAAGAGTGCAGTATAGATGATCAAACATCTTTCTGCACTCTATCTTATTAGTCTTCTTGGTTTGCAATCATAGCATCAATATCAACAGACACTACATCTTCATTGCTTTCTTCCACTTCTTTTACAGCTGGAGCTGTTAAAGCTTTGATACTTAAGCTAATTTTCTTTGTTTCTAGATTAAAATCAGTAATCTTAGCTGTTACTTCATCACCAATATTCAATACATCTTCTGGCTTTTCTACTCTTTCGTTAGAAATTTGAGATACGTGTAACAATGCATCTACTCCTGTTTCTAATTCAATAAATGCACCAAAATCAGTCATTCTAGCTACAGTTCCTGTTACAACATTTCCCGCTGCAAACTTAACTTCAGCATCTTTCCATGGGTTTAAATCGTCAAATTTCAAAGATAATGCAACTTTAGTTCCATTGATTTCTTTAATCATTACGTTTAAAACATCGCCTTGTTTGAATACTTTCATTGGGTGCTCAATACGTCCCCAACTCATTTGCGAAATATGTAGTAAACCATCTACTCCACCTAAATCAATAAACACACCAAAATCAGTTACATTCTTAACAGTACCTTCAACCACATCGCCTTCTTTGATTCTTGCAAATAATTCTTCTTGAACTTTTGCTTTATCAGCAGCAACTAATTGTTTTCTGTCTCCAATATAACGTCTTCTCTTTGGATTGTATTCTGTAATTACAAATTGTAATTCTTGTCCAGCATATTTTGTTAAATCTTTTTCATAGCTATCTGATACTAAGCTTGCAGGGATGAAAACTCTAACATCTTCAACTACAACACTTAAACCACCATCTAATACTTGTGCTACTGTTGCTGTTAATACTTCTTTGTTTTCGAATGCAGCTTCGATCACTTTACTTCCTCTTTCTGCCGCTAAACGCTTGTATGTCAATGCAACTTGACCATCACCATCGTTTACTTTCAAAACTTTAACTTCCATAGTATCGCCAACATTTACTACTTCTCTCAAGTCAATAGTTAAGTCATTTGAATACTCACTTCTTGACAAGATTCCATCTGCTTTATATCCAATATTAAGGATAATCTCCTCTGGCTTTACTCCAATAACAGTTCCGCTTAACACTTCCCCGTTACGAATTGTTTTTAATGACTCCTCTAACATTTGTTCAAAAGATAATTCTAACATAATCTCGAACCTCCTCAATGATATTAATTGGTGTCGATGCACCTGCTGTAATGCCAACTATTTTTACATTTTCTGGCAATTGTTCTATCTTTAGTTCTGCAACTGTCTGTACAAAATAGGTTTTCCGGCACTCTGACTTACAAATTTCATATAACTTTTTACTATTCGAACTTTGCTTATCACCTATAACAATCATTACATCCACATCCCTGGCAATATCTCTTGCTTCCGTTTGTCTATCTTCTGTTGCATTGCAGATAGTATTTACAATACTGCTATTGTACTCTTTTCTTTGAAAAATAGCAACTATTTTTTGAAATTTTATATAATTAAATGTTGTTTGTGAAACCACATAAAAATTGGTCAAATTATCTGAAATCAACTCTTCTGCTTCTTCTTCTGTTTCTACAACACTGGTTTTCCCAAAACACCAGCCTACAATTCCTTGCACTTCTGGATGATCTTTGTTCCCAATAATTACAATATGTTTCCCCTTCGTACTTTCCACTTCTACAATATCATGAATTCTCCTGACAAAAGGACAAGTTGCATCAATCAAAGACAAGCCCTTTTCTTCAATACAATCATATATCGCCTTAGAAACACCGTGAGAACGTATAATAACGGTACCTTCGTCTAATCCTCTTAAACCGTCTTCATCGATCACCTTTGCACCCTTACGTTCCAAATCCTTCACTACCTCTTTGTTATGAATGATAGGTCCATAGGTATACAGCTTCTCTACCTTTCCTACCTGCTCATAGACTTGTTCCACAGCTCTTTGAACTCCAAAACAAAAGCCTGCAGACTTAGCCATTCTAATCTCCACTTCTGCACTTTTACTTAATTCAATGACACGGTTCACCACTTCTTCAATGCTCATCTCTGTAGTATCCACCAAAATTGCATCCTCTGCTTGCTTAAGCGGTGAATGCTCTCTTGTCATATCTCGATGATCTCTCTCTCTAATGTCAGCTTCAATACTGTCTAAATCACAAGTTATCCCTTGTGCACTTAGTTCATCATATCTTCTGATTGCTCTTTTTCTAGCATCAGCTGTCAGAAAAATTTTTAGATTTGCATTTGGCAATACACAGGTTCCAATATCTCTACCATCCATGATTAAATCCGTTTTGGATGCCATTTTCTGCTGCAATTCGACTAATCTTGCACGCAATCGAGGATTCCCACTTGTTAGTGATGCTGCAACTCCAACTTCTTCCTTTCTCAAAAATGAATTTACATTCTCACCATTCAAGAGAACAACTTGTTCGCCATCTCTATATTCAATCTCTATTTCAGGTTCAAGACAAGCCTTGCTTACCAGTTCAGAATTTGTCAAATCTAACCCTAATTGTAATAAATAATATGCCATAGCCCTATACATAGCACCAGTATCTACATATATCAATTGCATTTGTTTTGCTATTCTCTTCGCTATTGTACTTTTCCCAGCTCCTGCCGGTCCATCTATCGCTATACAAATACTCATGTATTATCTCCTTCTAGACTTAGTTATATTCTTGTTGACCAGCCAAATAACCAGTTGACCACGCAATTTGAAGATTAAAACCACCTGTAAAAGCATCCACATCAATAACTTCTCCAGCGAAAAATAGTCCTTTTACCTTTTTTGATTCCATGGTCGATGGATTAATTTCCTTTACACTGATACCACCTTGTGTAATAATCGCTTCTTCAAATCCTCTTGTCCCCACAATGGTTAATGGCAAGTTTTTTATTAGATTTACAAAAGACAAACGTTCCACCTTAGATATTTCATTTACCTTTTTATCGGGATCTATCTGAGATAACTTTATCATTACGGGCAACAACCTTTGTGGAAATAAGCCTGCAATTGCATTCTTAAATTGCTTGTTCTGGTTTTCTTCGAAATCTCTTAGCACCCTTTTGTCTAGTTGTTCTACACTAAGTGCTGGCTTTAAGTCAATAAAAAGTTCCATTTCTTCTTGACTATTTTTTTTAGAATACAAGCTACTTGCAGATAAAATCAAAGGACCACTAATTCCAAAATGAGTGAATAACATTTCGCCAAAATCCTGGAATAGCACTTTCTTTCCTTTTCCTATTGTTACACTCACATTTTTTAATGCGAGTCCCATCAAATCTTTGCACCATGTTTCTTTGCACAAGAAAGGCACAAGGGCAGGCCTTGGATTTACCACTTTTATCCCCAAAGATTCTGCAAAGCGAAAACCATCTCCATCGGAGCCTGTGGTAGGGTATGACTTCCCACCTGTGCATACAATCACTTTAGAGGCTTGTATCTTAGAACCATCAGCCAACTCTACACCTTCTATTTGCTCATTTGAAACCAATAAGCTTTTTACTTTAGTTTGTAGCTTCACCTCTACCCCAACATCTTTCATTGCTCTTTGCAAGGCAAAGATAACATCCGATGCTTTATCACTAACAGGAAACACTCTATTCCCTCGCTCTACTTTTGTGGCACAGCCATATTCCTCTAGAAAAGCGACTAATTGTTCACTATCAAAACTATAGAAACTACTATATAAAAACTTAGTATTAGAAACAGTATTTTTGAGCAGGCTTTCTACATCTGTCATATTGGTGATATTACATCTCCCTTTTCCTGTGATGTAGATTTTCTTACCTAATTTTTCATTCTTTTCTAATAGAAGTACTTTTTGTCCACCCTTTGCTGCTTGATAGGCTGCCAACATTCCAGCTGCACCACCACCAATTACTATACATTTTTTCATTCGGATTCCTTTTCTAAAAATTGAGCCATTTCCTCACCTATCATATTGATTTCATCATGTTCATGAACTTGATAAGTATCCCAAACTTCTTCTAAATCTTTTATTGTTTTTACAATTTTCTCAGGTTGTTTTGCATAAAGGGATACCACCAATACATTTAGCAAGCTAAAAGCAGCTACCAAAGAATCTGTTACCCCATTAAAATGTGATTTTGCAATTAATTTTATGCTCGCATACAAATTCAAAGGAGAAAATACATCATCTGTAACAGAAATTAATTTTGCTCCTCTATCATTTGCAAACTCCATTGCCTTTACAGTTCTAAGTGAATATCTTGGAAAACTAATTCCAATCACTACATCCTCTTCATCTATATGAATCAACTGCTCTAAAATTTCTGTAGATGACGATTTATCAATCAACACTACTTCTCTTCTGAGCAAACTTAGGTGAAAACACAAAAAGGACGCAAGAGGATATGAGTTTCTTACGCCTAAAATATACACATGCTTCGCATTTAATATGGTTTGAATTGCCGTCTCAAAAGATTGTTCTGACACTTCACTTAAAGTAGCACTAATGCTATCAATGTCTGCTTGTAACAACTGCATAATGGTTTGCTTGTTCACTTCCTTAGAAAGGGTAAATTGATTCGATTGTTTAATAACCTCTTTCATCCACATTTGCAACTTTGCTTGTAAATCAGGATATCCTTGTAAACCTAGTTTACTAGCAAAACGAACAACAGTGGACTCCGATACTCCCAATCTTTCTCCAATTTCCAAGGCTGTCATAAAGACAGCCTCTTCACTTTGTTCTAAGATAAAACTAGCGATTTTCTTATGCCCTTTGCTTAAACTATCATATTCATCACGAATGAATTGCATGATATCTTTTGTCATACAGGGTACGCTCCATTTTCCTTATCGCTTACTGACATATCTACTTTATCTTCCTTAGCTTGTCTATGGTGGAAGAATTCAGTAGCCACTTGTGGGAATAATGCATAGGATAAAATATCCTCTTCTTGCTTTTTCCACTCTGCCATTTCATTTTCTAATTTTTCAAGCTCATCAGTCAATAAATCAGCTGGTCTACATTCAATACGCTCTGTTCCTGGAATTACTTTTTCTACCACTTCTTCATTAAACGGTTTTACCGTTTTACCATACATACCACGTAATACATCTTTCGTTTGGCCTGTAGACATTTTATATCTCTCGCCCATAAGTACATTCATAACCGCTTGTGTTCCTACGATTTGAGACGATGGTGTTACCAGCGGTGGTTCCCCTAAGTCTTGTCTTACCTTTGGTATTTCTTTTAGCACCTCATAGAAGCGATGCTCTGCATTTTGTTCTTTTAACTGACTCATCATATTCGATAACATACCACCTGGCACTTGATATAACAATGTCTTAATATCAACACCCATCATCTTAGGATCTAATAAGCCTTTATCAATGCATTCATCACGATATGGTCTGAAATAATCTGCAATTTCAGCAAGTAGTTCTTGATTAAATCCTGTATCGCTTGCAGTTCCTTTAAAAGTCTCTACCATAACCTCTGTTGCTGGTTGACTCGTTCCCATGGAAAATGGTGACATTGCCGTATCAATCACATCAATTCCTGCTTCTACTGCCTTTAAATAAGTCATAGATGCTACTCCTGAAGTATAGTGGGTATGAAGTTGTAATGGCAACTTTGTCACTTCTTTCAATGCTGTAATTAAAGTGGTCGCTTGATACGGAAGTAATAAACCAGCCATATCTTTGATACAAATACTATCTGCACCTAAATTTTCAGCTTCTTTAGCCAAGTTTGTCCAATAATCAAGAGTATAAGATTCTCCAAGTGTGTAAGAAAGAGCTATTTGTGCATGGCCTCTTCCTTCTCTTTGTTTCATTTTATTCACTCCATCTACGGATGCTTTCAAATTTCTCAAATCATTAAAACAGTCAAAAATACGAATAACATCAATTCCATTTGCAATTGACTTTTCAACAAAATAATGTACAACATCATCCGCATATGGACGATAACCTAGAATATTTTGTCCACGGAATAACATTTGGAGCTGTGTATTTTTAAATCCATCTCGTAATTTTCTAAGTCTCTCCCATGGATCTTCCTTCAAAAATCTTAATGAGGCATCAAAGGTAGCACCTCCCCAACATTCAACTGAATGGTAACCTACTTGATCCATTTTCTCAATAATCGGAATCATAGATTCTGTTGGCATTCTAGTTGCAATTTGTGACTGATGCCCATCTCTCAATATGGTTTCCGTTATTTTAAGTGGTTTTCTATTTATTTGCTCCATATATTCCTCCATTTATATATTATATGCTCTCGGAATATGTTTCCGAAATTCATTTATACTCCAAACATTGCCAAAAACACGCCAGCCGCAACTGCTGTCCCAATCACACCAGCTACATTCGGTCCCATAGCATGCATTAACAAGAAATTCGTCGGATCTTCCTCTGCTCCTACCTTTTGTGCAACTCTTGCAGACATAGGCACTGCAGATACACCTGCTGCACCAATCAAAGGATTGATCGTTCCTCCAGATAGTTTACACATTAATTTACCAAACAATACACCGGAAGCCGTACCAAAAGCAAAAGCTATCAAGCCTAAGATAACTATTTTAATCGTTGTAAAATTCAGAAAAGCTTCTGCACTCGTGGTAGCTCCAACTGAGACTCCTAATAGTATCACTACGATATACATCATGGCATTACTAGCTGTCTCTGTCAACTGTCTTACTACTCCAGATTCTCTAAATAAATTTCCCAACATTAACATCCCAACCAAAGGGGTAGCCGTCGGCAATAAACTACATACTACGATAGTTACTGCGATTGGAAAAATGATTTTTTCTTTTTTTGATACTTCTCTTAATTGGTTCATTTTAATAGAACGCTCTTTTTTTGTAGTCAACAATTTCATGATTGGTGGTTGAATAATCGGCACCAAAGCCATATACGAATAGGCTGCCACTGCAATTGGTCCCATTAAATCATGCTGCCCTAGTACACCTGCAAGATAAATAGATGTTGGTCCATCCGCTCCACCTATAATCGAAATCGCAGCTGCTGCCATTTCATCAAAACCTAACATCAACGCTCCAAAGTAAGCTAAAAACACCCCGCATTGTGCTGCTGCTCCCAAAATAAAACTCTTAGGATTTGCAATCAAAGGTCCAAAATCCGTCATAGCACCTACCCCTAAAAATACCAGTGCTGGAAGAATTGCCCATTCATCTAACAGATAAAAATAATGGAGCAAACCTCCTGGATCCATGATTGGGGGATATATATTTACCAAAAGCATCCCAAAAGCAATTGGTAATAGTAACATAGGTTCATATTGCTTTCTAATTGCCAAATACAAAAAGATACAGGCAACAATCACCATAACTAAATTTCCCCAACTTAATGTGGCAAATGCTGTTTCACTTATCAAATTTGCCATCGTATTCATTATATAGTTCATTTTCTTCACCTTTAGTAATTTATTAATTCAATGTAGCTACTACTGCTCCTGATTCTATCATAGCTCCCTCTGCTACGGTAATTTCTGCTACAGTACCATCTTCACTTGCAACAATTGGAATTTCCATTTTCATTGCCTCTAAAATAATAATACTATCGCCCTTCTTTACAGCCTGTCCTACACTTGCAACTACTTTAAATACTTTTCCTGCTGCCCCCGCTGTAATCTTAACTCTTCCAGTTCCAGCACTTGCTACTGGTGCTGCTGGACTTGGTGCTACTGGCGCTGGTGTTACTGCCGCTGGTGTAGGCGCTGCTACCACTGGTGCTGGTGCTGCTGCAACTACTGGTGTAACTCCGCTTTTTTCTTCTACACATACATCATATGCAATTCCATTTACTGTTATGGTATAATTTTTCATGTTCCCAAACCTCTCTTATAGTCTCTTCGCCTTTTTAATTGTTTTTACGATAAAATCGTCACTTGTTATATTTCCTTCATAGGCAACAATTGCTGCTGTTATAACAGCCACAAGTGCTAGATCATCTACCTGATTACTTGCTTCTTCTACTACTGTGGTACTCTCTCCCTCACGGGTTGTCTGTTGCCTTTTATCACGCAACAAATTAAGCAAATAAATACTCCCCATCACTAATAGCAAAACTGCAAATACTGTACTAATGCCAATACCAGCATTCAACGCATTTCCTAGTAAGTTATCCATTCTTGACTCCCTCCTAAATGCGCTTTGTATAAAGCATTTCAAAACTAGCAATTAAATACTTTCTAGTTTCACTTGGTTCTAGAATTTGATCAACATAACCTCTTCTTGCTGCTGCTTTAGCACTCACTTGTTCCTCTTCATACTGCTTTGCCATCTCCTTTATTTCAGCCGAAGAACTATCTTGGTACATGATTTTAGCTGCAATCAAGGAATCCATAATCCCTACTTTCGCATCTGGCCATGCAAACGCAAAATCTGCATCAATTGCTTTCGAATTCATTACAATATAAGAAGTTCCTATGGCTTGTTCTGTAATCAAATTCACTTTTGGTACACTAGCGCGAACAAAGCTTTCCATTAATTGCCCTACTGCTGCAGCTAACATCCCTTCACTTTCCATATTCGCTTCTAACTTTGTTATATTGGTTATGGTTAATATAGGAATACGGAATCCATCACAAAAATCAACAAACTTACTTGCCTTCATACAAGCTAAGGCAGATAAGGTTTTCTCTCTTGTAGCTACCACACCCACAGTCATACCATTCATTATGATAAAAGCAGTCATAACATCTTCTGCATATTGTTTCTTTGTTTCAATCACGACTCCAGCATCAGAAAGCTGTGCCAACAATGCTGGTATATTACTTTGATATTGCTCTAATCCTACACACAATCTATTAGCATCATCTCTACACGCTTGTATAACTTCATCTTCACAGTTTGAAGGAAGAACAGAAAGTAAATTTCTAATTTCTGCAATCATGGTACTTTCATCACCAATTCCATCTACGATACCTGTTCTGGTTGCTTGATACCAAGCACTAGAAGTATCACACGCTGTACTTTGATTTGCATCTAAAGTATTTGGTGCATTTACAAACAACTTCCCTTTTTCTTCTTCCATAAAGGCAAAATCAGAATAACTTACAGCTACCGCCTGGCCACCACCGCAACTTCCAAATACAGCAGCGATTTGAGGTATCTTATGCTTTGCCTTAATTCTAGCTTTGAAAATACTGCCCATTCCATGAAGTGCATCCATTCCCTCTTGCAATCTCATTCCTTGGCTATCCATACATGCAATAATTGGCGCGCCCATTTTCATCGCCATTTCATACATCTGAACTATTTTCTTTGCATGCATTTCACCAACAGTACCCCCAAGCACTGTACCATCTTGGCTATAAACATACACCAATTTATTATGAATTGTTCCGTACCCTGTAATGACACCATCCGATGGTGTCTCTTTTACTCCCATATTGTAATCTGTTGTTCTTGCGCAAATTGCGGCTCCAATTTCCACAAAGCTATTGGCATCTAGCAATGCTTCCACTCTTGCTCTTGCTGCTGTCTTCATGTAATACCCTCCATTATCTTTTTCCACTAGTAATAGTAACATATTCCTTAAACTTATCAAGTTATTTTTTATAATTTGAAGAAGTTTTTCATTAAATAAAGGATATGATCCCAAATCTGAATTTGCTCCACTGACCTGGCAAGAATAATATCCTTTTCCTCCCATACTTCTCCATTGAGCAGGATGGAAACTTTCCCTACAATCTCACCTTTACTAATAGGAGCTTTTACTGTGTCTACTAGTGATACTTTCACTTCATACTTATCCTCATCAGAAAGCAACATCTCTAGCGTTTCATTATCTTCAATAAAAACAGGAACTCTAAGTCCTTCAAAATAAGAATCTATATCTGGCTTCCCCTGTTCCACTAGAATGTCCGCTATTTCTAATCTATCATAAATCACTGAATTTTGAAAGTAATTTATACCATATTCCATAAGTAATTTTGTATCATTCCACTTCAGCGTTTTATTTCCATAAGTTCCACAATGTAAGAGCGCAACAACATAAGTTCTCCCATCTCTTTCTAAGGCTCCCACATAACAATAACTAGCCTGACTAGTATAACCAGTTTTACCACTAAGAGCCCCTGACATCATGCCCAAAAAGGCATTGTGATTACTTAAGCTATACTGCTTTGTACCACTTACATTTTGAAAACCATGATTTAGACTAGATGTAATCTCTAAAAACATTTCACTTTTACTAGAATGAAG
This sequence comes from uncultured Lachnospiraceae bacterium, assembly GCA_964369945.1. GTDB lineage: Bacteria > Bacillota > Clostridia > Lachnospirales > Lachnospiraceae > RGIG6307. Next base: position 38,314 of record CAYJHO010000007.1, on the reverse strand, counting down.
AACACAGTAACTCATTACTTTTGCTAAATCAGTAGCGGTAGTGCTATGAACCATTTCTATCACCTGACCATCTGCGGTTTGAAAGGTTTCCGTGGCGTCCAATCCATTAGGAGTAATATAATAGGTATCTTCACAACCAATCCTAAGTGCTAATTTGTTCATTTCATCCGCAAATGCCGCCACTGCCTCCATGGACTCTTCTTTCGTATTCTCAATCCTTTCTTTTCCTAACAATTGGTATCCAATATGCTCTGCAATTGCTACCGCAGAATCATTGTGAGACTCTAACATCAAAGAGTACAGTAAATCTTCTAACACTATCTGATCCCCTGCTGTAGCAAACAGCTTAACTTTCGGCTGAATAGAGGCGTAATCAGAAATTGTTACCAAATCTTCTAAATCGCCCAATTCCAAGGCCAAAATACAGGTCATAATTTTGGTAGTACTAGCCATAGGTAGAATATCACTTCCATTTTTCTCGTATAACACTCTCCCACTATTTGCATCCATAAGGACCGCCGCTTTTGCATATAAATCGCTATCATCTAGCTCTTCCATCGCCCTTACAGGCGTTGCTATACAAACCATGATACTTATGCTCAAAAGAAGCACTGTTACTATTTTTCTAATTTCTTTCATGAAAACTCACAAATCTTTTTTTAACTATATGATTTTAGACAATAAAATATGCCCCTTTCGGGGCATAGCTCAGCTTACATCTGTAGCTTTTGATTGATTTCATCTTCGGCTTGTATCTTAAATTCTTCTATTTGTAGATGATCTATCTCTGGCATCTCCGCTAATGATTTCAAACCAAAGCATCTTAAAAATTGCTCAGTAGTACCAAACAAAAGTGGCCTCCCTGGTGCATCAAGACGCCCTAGTTCTTGAATCAAATCATACTCTATCAATTTATTGATTGCATGATCACACTTTACGCCTCGCACCTTTTCTATTTCAATCCTTGTAATCGGCTGCTTATATGCAACAATCGACAAAGTTTCTAATACGGTTTCTGTTAAACTTAGCTTTCTTGGTTTCTTTGCCACTTCAACCACATATTCAAAGTATTCTGGCTTTGTTGCTAATTGCACGCTATCATCTAGCCAAATCATGCGTATCCCACCAGTAGATTTCCTATAAGCCTCATCCATCTCTTCTAAGATTTCCTTAGCTTCATTAAGGCTACAATCTACTAACTCTGCTAACACTTTAATAGAAACACTTTCTCCCATAGAAAACAGCACAGCTTCAAAGATCCCTTTTAGTTTCTTCTTATTCATACTCCTACCTATCCTTTATTCCCATTCTTCCTCTTTTGATGTAATCATAATATCCCCAAATACATCCTCTTGTTCTATCAAAACTTTCCCCATTTTCATCATCTCTAAAATAACCAAAAACGTTACTACCAGTTCGATTTTAGAACATTGCTTCTCCAATAATTGACGAAAACTAAAACGCTTATTCTTTCGTATATATTCTTCTATATATTCTGTCTTTTTATCTAGATCAATTTCATCCTTTTGTATTTTCCCATACTGGCTACGAATAGGATCTAATTTATCCTCTGTCTTTTTCATCACAGATTGAAAAATCAAGTTCAAGCGATACAAGGATACATCCTCAAGCAATTCGTTGTAATCAATGACCTGCTTAAAGTTTTCAACTTCTTTTGGCAACACTTTTGCTCTTACAAGAGATTTCTCTCCATCCAACATACGATCTTTTAACTCAAAAGACATATGCTTATACATTTTATATTCCAATAACTTTTGTACTAATTCAGCTCTAGGATCCTCCTCTTCCCCTTCTTCATTTACTTCTTTGGGCAAGAGCATTTTGCACTTAATATCTAACAAGGTAGCTGCCATAACTAAGAACTTGCTAACAATGTTCATATCCTCTGTTTCCATCGCCTTTACATACGCTAGATACTGCTCTGTAATATCTACAATTGGAATATCATAGATATCTATTTTATTTTTATCTATCAAGTGTAATAACAGATCTAAAGGACCTTCAAACACCTCTAATTTCACATCAATTGCCATACTAAGAAAACTCTCCTACTTTTTCTTTGGTAAAACATCTACACATACACATTCTCCGCGATTCAAAAAACGAACAGGTAGGGTATGATTCCCTAATCCACGACTTAATATCATCACTCCCTCTCTCTCTTGAAACATCCCACCATCATACTTTGGAAACAATTGCAAAGAAGGAGCAATCACTCCGCCTAAAAATGGAATTCTAGCTATCCCACCATGAACATGGCCACTAAGCACGATGTCTGCCCCCCACGCGAGATATGAGCCGAAATAACTAGGATTATGCGCGATTAATATATTTAAGTTCGCAGGATTTGCATTCCCTAACAAACCCTCTAGATAATTCGATTCCATTGGTTTTTCCTGAAACCTTTTATAATAACTTCTATCAATTTCTACTCCATAGATATTAATATTGCGGTCCTCATCATAATAGTTCTTATTTCTAAGAATTGTAGCTTTTGTATTTCTAATCTTCTTGCTATAATCTTGACTCATAGCAAGAAACTTCTCTGGATATAGTTCTAAACGACTTTCATGATTGCCAAATCCATAATACACAGGAAATTTATCACTGATTTGCTTTAAAAAGTCTACTGCCACTGTATAATCTGTATTTTCTACTGCAGTTAATAAATCACCTGCAATAAAAACCGCATCAGGCTTTTCCTTCTCAATCGCTTCTACCAAACTCTGATTATCTTCTCCATATCTTTTGTTATGTAAATCAGAAACTACGATAAAGCGAAAGTTCTGATTAATTTTATGACTTGTAATATGATAATGAACCATGTGAAAATGACTCAAATCATATTTAATAATAGTTATCACTATAAGAATTACTAAAAATAGGATACCAAAATACAGATACATATAGCACCTCCTAGCATTGAGTATCATATCACATTTTATATTCTAAGGAAACACAAAATTAATAGCTTTCCAAAAATAATCTAGAAAATCTGCTTTTTCGCAACTAGACTCATAAACGATTTCCAGGCGTCCAATTTCTTCTCCATTTAGCATATAAACCGCATGACCTGCCACATCCCCCTCTTCCACTGGAGCTTCCACTACCTTTGGCAACTCCAACTCCTTTGTAATCTGTGTTAAATCCCTTCCCAAGATATCTAAGTAATGAAATTCATCCACAAAACGTACAGCTACCGATTCTTCTACCGCCCCATTAATTGGAATATTCTCTATTTCTTCTTTATTTTCATCTTCAAATACTTGACTAACAGAAAAGCCATATTGCAGCATTCTTTCTGCATCGTTGAATCTTGCATTGCTAGTTTCTGCCCCCATTACAACTGAAATCAATTCCAAATCATCTTTTTCTCCTGTTGCAGAAATACAAAACTTCGCTTTACTTGTAGACCCAGTCTTCAAGCCAGTTACATAGTTATTTTGTTTCAACAAACGATTGGTACTAGATAAAGTAAAGCTTTCACTCCCTCTACTGGTCTCATGCACAATGTCCTCCATCCAAATCTGAGAGTAGGAATAGATTTCAGGATACTTGGTAACCAATTCTCTAGACATAATTGCTACATCCTTAGCACTCGTATAATGTAAGTCTGAATCCGTCAAACCACATACATCTTCAAAATGAGTATCTACCATACCTAAACTAACTGCTTTTTCATTCATTCGATCCACAAAAGCTTGCTCAGATCCTGAAATCGCTTCCGCCACAGCAACAGAGGCATCATTTGCAGATGCTACTGCAATGCATTTAATCATAGTTTCTAAACTCTGTATTTCTCCACTTTCTAAAAATACTTGACTCCCGCCCATACTAGCAGCATAATCACTGGTTATTATTTCATCTTCTAGTGAAATTTTTCCAGCTCCTATCTCTTCAAACACCAAGAGCAAAGTCATAATCTTAGTAATAGATGCAGGGCTTAGCCTTTCTGTGGCATTTTTCTCATAGATTACTTGCCCTGTAGAAACTTCCACTAAAATAGCAGAGGGTGCTTCTACTTCTAAATTCGCCTTAACCAATAGTGTATTTCCTGCTAGCATAATAAAGACAAGGACAAACCCTGCCATAATTCGTAGGTGCTGTTTCATATCATCCTCAATTTTATTTTCTCTTTTCTCTATCGTATGTCCAAGTCTTAGAGAATAGAACTTTTATACACGTAAAAAGGTGCCGAATAAATTCGACACCTTAGATACTTATTAGTTATATTTGCGCTTACGTGCTGCTTCAGATTTCTTCTTACGCTTTACAGATGGTTTCTCATAATGTTCGCGCTTACGGATTTCTTGTTGAATTCCAGCTTTCGCACAACTTCTCTTGAAACGACGTAAAGCACTGTCTAAAGTTTCATTTTCTTTTACGATTACGTTTGACATCTACACCTGACCTCCCTTCAGTCCCATCGAGTAACACGACTGATTCGGGTTATTTTGAATTTATGAATATGTAATATAATATATATTATACATATTGCACATGAATTATTATAACATAATTTTACATATCGTCAATAGTTTTTTACTATTTATGCAAAATTTATTTTAATTGCTCTTCTAACACTTTTGAAACATTTGCTAAAGCTTCTGGAATTCCGGCTGGATTCTTGCCACCAGCCTGTGCCATATTGGGCCTTCCACCACCGCCACCGCCTACAAATCCTGCGATTGACTTAATCAAATTCCCTGCATGAGCACCTCGCTCCATCGCTTGATTGGTAACCATAGAAATCAAATTAACTTTTCCTTCTGATTCTGAAATTAGTACTACAACACCTTCTCCTAATTTCTCCTTTAATTGATCTCCTAAATCTCTCAAATCATTCATTGATACGCCAGTCAATGCTTTTGCAACAAGTTTACACTCTTTTACTTCCATAATTTCTTTTGTTACATCGCCTAAAGCCTCTTTTGCTGCTTTGGCTTGCATAGATTCTAATGCTGATTGTGCAGCCTTTAACTCTGCAAGTAAAGCCTCACATTTATCCACCAAAGTATTTGGTGTAGCTTTTACAAGCTTAGCCAACACTTGCATCGTTTGCTCCATATTAGCATAATACTCTGTAACTGCATCTCCTGTAATTGCCTCTAGACGTCTCACGCCTGCTGCAACACCATTTTCTGATAAAATCTTGAAATTACCAATGCTACCCGTATTACTTACATGAGTACCCCCGCATAATTCTACCGAATAATCTCCCATAGCTACCACACGAACTACATCACCATATTTCTCTCCAAAAAGAGCCATAGCTCCTTTTTTCTTTGCCTCTTCGATACTCATTTCTTGAATATCTACTTCCATAAATCTAGCAATCTGTTGATTTACTTGCTTCTCTACTTGAGCAATTTCTTCTGTTGTTAGAGCTGAAAAATGGGTAAAGTCGAAACGTAATTTATCTTTATCCACAAAAGAACCTGATTGCTCTACATGCTCACCTAGAACGTTTCTAAGCGCCTTTTGAACCAAATGTGTTGCTGAATGGTTTTTGCATGTTTTTTCGCGATTTTCACGATTTACATTTAAAGTAACTGTATCTGTTACTTTTACCATTCCACTTAAAACAACACCTACATGCCCTACTTTTCCGCCTAGAAGTTTTATAGTATCTTTTACCTCAAAGCTAAAATTTTCACCTAAAATCATACCAATATCTGCATTTTGGCCACCCATCGTAGCATAAAACGGAGTTTCCTCTACAAAGATAGTACCTACTTCACCTTCTGTCAAAGCTTCTACCACTTCTGACTCTGTAGTCAGTACGGTAACTGTAGAGCTAGCCTCTAAACAGTCATATCCGATAAATTCTGTGCTAATAGAAGGATCAATTTCTTCGTAAACGGTAGCATCTGCTCCCATATAGTTACTCGTTTTTCTAGCTGCTCTTGCTGCATCTCTTTGTTTCTTCATCGCAAGTTCAAAGGCATCAAAATCAAGACTTAATCCTTTTTCCAACAAAATTTCTTCTGTTAAATCAATTGGAAATCCATAAGTATCGTACAATTTAAATGCATGTTCCCCCGAAAGGACTTTGGCTTTCTTTGCAAGCAATTCTTCTTCCATTTGAGACAAAATCAAAAGACCTTGATCAATTGTTTTGTTGAATTTACCCTCTTCTTGTGTCAATACATTTAAAATAAATTGTTTCTTTTGCTCTAATTCTGGATAGCCATCTTTGCTTTCTGTAATCACAGTGGTTGCGAGTTTTGCTAAAAATTGTCCAGAAACTCCTAATTTTCTCCCGTGACGAGCTGCTCTACGAATCAAACGACGAAGTACATAACCACGACCTTCATTACTTGGCATAATTCCATCACTAATCATAAAAGTAGAGGAACGAATATGATCCGTAATCAAACGAATTGAAACATCCTTCGCTTCATCTGATTTATAAACAACCTGCGCCATATTACAGATTGCGTCACGAATTGCTTTCATAGTATCAATATCAAACACAGAGTCTACATCTTGAACCACGGTAGCTAGACGCTCTAATCCCATACCTGTATCGATATTCTTTTGTACTAATTCTGTATAGTTTCCGTTTCCGTCATTTTCAAACTGTGTAAACACATTGTTCCACACCTCAATAAAACGATCACACTCACAACCCACTTTACAATCTGAGCTGCCACAACCATACTTCAAACCTCTATCATAATAAATTTCTGAGCAAGGACCACAAGGACCTGCGCCATGTTCCCAGAAGTTGTCGCACTTTCCATTTTCATCGCGGTAAAATCTCGTTATTTTGTCAGCAGGAACCCCCACTTCATTTACCCAAATATCAAATGCTTCATCATCTTCACTATAAACAGAAGGGTACAATAAGTCCGCTTCAATTCCTACCACTTCAGTTAAAAACTCCCAACTAAATGCAATTGCTTCGCTCTTAAAATAATCTCCAAAAGAAAAGTTTCCTAACATTTCAAAAAAAGTTAAGTGCCTTGCTGTTTTTCCAACATTTTCAATATCACCAGTTCTTACACACTTTTGACAGGTAGTCACTCGTTTGCTTGGTGGTATTTCTTGTCCTGTAAAATATGGCTTTAATGGAGCCATACCCGAATTAATTATCAACAATGAATTGTCATTATGAGGAACCAAAGAAAAGCTATTCATCTTAAGATGCCCTTTGCTTTCAAAGTATTCCAAATACATTCTACGCAATTCATTTACGCCGTATGCTTTCATTTCTTTCTCCTATTTTCTACCCAAATTAAAATGTAAATTTATCTGCAAAATATGCATCTAAGTCTGCAATTGCAACTCTTTCTTGTGCCATAGTATCGCGATCACGCACGGTAACGCATCCATCTGTTTCTGATTCAAAATCATAAGTAATACAGAATGGTGTACCAATTTCATCTTGTCTACGATATCTCTTTCCAATATTTCCTCTATCGTCAAATTCACAGTTATATTTCTTACACAATTGTGTAAATACTTTTTCTGCGCCTTCATTTAACTTTTTAGAAAGAGGGAATACACCAATTTTAACTGGAGCAAGTGCTGGATGGAAACGCATAACTGTTCTCACATCACCTTCGCTGATCTCTTCTTCATCATAAGCAGCACAAAGAAAGGCAAGTACCACACGGTCCGCTCCTAGGGATGGCTCAATGACATAAGGAATATATTTTTCTTTTTTCTCATCATCAAAATAACCCATATCTTCTCCAGATACTGTTTGATGTTGTGTCAAGTCATAGTTTGTTCTATCTGCAATTCCCCATAACTCTCCCCAACCAAATGGGAATAAGAATTCAATATCAGTAGTCGCTTTTGAGTAGAAACTTAATTCTTCTGCAGAATGATCTCTAACTCTCATCTCATCCTCTTTAATACCTAATGTTTGTAACCAATCGATACAAAATCCTCTCCAATAAGAGAACCATTCTAAATCAGTATCAGGTTCGCAGAAAAATTCTAATTCCATCTGTTCAAATTCTCTTGTACGGAAGGTAAAGTTACCAGGAGTAATCTCATTTCTAAACGACTTACCAATTTGGCCAATTCCAAATGGTATTTTCTTACGGCTAGTTCTTTGTACATTTTTAAAGTTTACAAAAATACCTTGTGCTGTTTCTGGACGTAGGTATACTGTGTTCTTGGCATCTTCTGTTACCCCTTGGAAGGTTTTGAACATAAGATTAAATTGTCTAATATCTGTAAAGTTTTTCTTACCACAAGTTGGACAAACAATCCCCTTGTCATCAATAAAAGCTTTCATTTCTTCATTTGACCAAGCATCAACACCTTCTACTGCTTGCCCTTGTTCTGCATGATAATCTTCAATCAACTTATCAGCACGAAATCTCTCTCTACACTCTTTACAATCCATTAATGGATCTGAAAACCCACTTAAATGTCCAGAAGCCACCCATGTTTGTGGATTCATTAAAATAGCACAGTCTACCCCCACGTTATGAGGATTTTCCGTAATAAATTTTTGCCACCATGCCTTCTTTACATTGTTCTTTAATTCAACACCCAAGTTTCCATAGTCCCATGTATTAGCCAAACCACCATAAATTTCAGAGCCTGGATAAACAAAACCTCTTGCTTTTGATAGTGCTACGATTTTTTCCATTGTTTTTTCCATAATAATCCTCATTCCTTAACTATTGTTCTATAATTACATAATATTGATCACTTACTTCCATATCTCCATAGGAATCAAAGTGGTTCACTAACTCAACACCTTCTTTGTGATAGGCAACTTGCTTTCCTGTTCTAACGATAATATCATCACCCCATATTAATATGGTATGATCTAAGACTTCCTCAACTTTAATAGGATAGCCCCCTCTTTCGTCAACTCCAACAATATTTTCCCCTAAATCATAGCCTAGGTCAAGAGCATCTTGAACGGTACCATAGAAGTTTTTAGTATCAAAATATTCGTTATATGTATCTACATCTTGTATTGCATATACCATGGTAAGAATGCCTTCTTCTACCTCCGCACTCTTTACCTGTATTCTACCTTCAAATTCTTCTACTTCTTTTTCTGCCATTGCAGTTACTTCTTCTAAATCATAATATACTTTTGCAAATTCCGAAATAATCGTATATTCTATACTCCCATCCAATTTATAGTACACTGTATCCTCCACGATTGGACTCATTCTAGCACAGCCTACCAAAAATAATGTAATTAGAACTACATAAATGCTACAAATTTGTTTCTTCAATTTCTCTTCCCTTCCTTCACTCCTAAAATCAACCAAACTTCATTATAATAGCTAGCTCAACTTTTTTCAATAAAGACTTTCAATTACTTCCAAAGTTTTGAATCTTTTAGGAATGCATAACCTTTGGTACTTACTTGCATAGAAAATCACTTCCTGTAAAACCTCATCCTTTAAACTAAAACTAAAGAGTTTTTCTATCTCACTTTGAACAATATAGTGAATCGTATATGCACAAAGTGATTCTGCTGCTATATCTTGAAATAGCCCAGGGAATTCTCCATTTACAACAATAGCTTTTATCTCAAAAATGGCTTTTACCAATTTCTCATCATAGGAAGGATGAACCAATGCCTTCATACTTTGAAATAATAACTTAAGCATCATCACTTCATCGTTATTCTCTCTCGTATAATAATCTGCAACTTCCATAAAATACATCCCATAATAAGCCTTTTCAAATTCCGTTCTTAGACTTTCAAAATAATGGTCAATCTGGATTTCTTGCACGGTATATGACATTCTACCTTGGTATAGATGAAATTTCCCAAAACAAAAAGGGTTGGTAGCCGCCATAAATCGATTCCCAGGCCGTCTGGCCCCTTTGGCAAAAGCACTTATCTTCCCTTTTTCTTTTGTTAATATCACAAGTCTTCTATCATATTCGCCAATGGGTTCCACCTTTAACACCATCCCCATCACGACTTCTGTCTGCAACATAAATTACTTCCCATCTTTTGGATTGTATCCAAAGTTTTTCATTAGGAAATCACTATCTCTCCAATCCTTTTTCACTTTAACCCACAATTGAAGATTCACTTGCATTTCTACCAAATCTTCTATTTCTGGTCTAGCTTGCATTCCTATTTTTTTCAACATGGAACCAGCTTTCCCAATAATAATTCCTTTATGAGAATCTCTTTCACAAACGATAGTGGCATCAATCTCAACAATATTTTTCTTGTACTTCATGGCATCGATTGACACTGCCATTCCGTGTGGGATCTCTTCTTCTAACAAACGAAGTGCCTTTTCACGAATTAACTCTGCAACTAAATGACGAATTGGTTGATCTGTCACTGTATCTTCATCGTAAAAAGCTTCTCCATATGGCAAATATTTAAAGATACAATCCATTAATACATCTGTATTATCACCTTTTAATGCAGAAACAGGAACTATTTCATCAAAATCAAGTTGTTTGCGATAGGTATCGATATATTGTAGAATATCTCCCTTTTTCACAGTATCTACTTTATTGATTACAAGAATCTTTGGCGTATTAACCTTTTTTAATTGCTCAATAATATGCTGTTCCCCTGCTCCAATAAAGTTAGATGGTTCTACTAACCACAAAATTACATCTACTTCCGAAAGTGTTCTTTGTGCCACACTTACCATATAGTTGCCCAATTTATTCTTCGCTTTATGAATCCCAGGGGTATCTAGAAAAACTACCTGCCCTGCATCACTAGTATAAACCGTTTGAATACGATTTCTAGTGGTCTGTGGTTTATTTGATGTGATTGCTATTTTTTGACCAATCAAATGATTCATCAAGGTTGATTTTCCTACATTGGGTCTACCAATTATTGTGGTAAACCCTGATTTTAAATTTTTATCCATTCGTTCTTTTATCCTTTGATTATAATAATTGCTCTACTGCATGAAACATATCCTTTGCGGCTTGAATCTTTTCTGCATTTCCCACCACACACACTATGTCATCTGCCATAAAGGCTTCGATATATTTTGCTGCATCCTGTATATTTTCCACAGCACAATCTAACACTTCATCTCTTTCTCGTTGTACCTCTTCATAACTCTGTCCTGTCATGTACATAGACAGACCATACAATCCAAATGCAGAAGGGTTTAATGGAGTGTCCATACTACTAATGGCACCAATCACATACTGAGTCATCGTTCTCTCATCAGCGTTAAAATTACGCACCGCTTCCGCTGCCTTTTCATAAACCTCAACACTTTGTTCTAGATTAGGGTCTCTGTAAGAAACAAAGTAACTATCCCCTGATTTTCCAAAGGCGCATTTACAGCCATAGGCTCCGCCTTTTACCCGAATCTGTGTCCATAGATATTCATAACTCATAATGACCCTTAACACCTTAAGCACTCCCGTATATTCCAAGCCCTTGTCATAAAAGTTTCCTGCTCTACATACAAATTGTACCTGACCAGCCGTTTGAAATCCTTCATTCTTAATTTCTACCTTAGGTTCAAATTGACCTTTTTCATAAGAAGCTGTATGAAGATTTTCTACAAACTCTGGAAGATATTCTTTCACTTTTTCTATTCCATGATTACAAGCAGTGATATCCACCAACAAATTCTCTTTACGGAATAAAGCAATGCATAATTCTTCTAGTTTCTCTACTACTTCTGGGTATCGTTGATCAAAGTCTTTTTCCAATGTGTCTAACCAGCGATAATTCTCTAAGCCGTTCATGGTTTCACTCAAGGCACTAGTTCTACTAAAATAAGATAATGCTCTCATAGATGCCACTGCATCTCCTGCACTTACCAATTGGGCTTGCATTCTAGCTTTTGATTCAGAAATAATTTCTAATAACCTTTTCTTATTTCTAAACTTTGTATGGTACATCATTTCTTGAATCAATGTTACTGCATGTTCAATATTGGAATACATGGTTTTCGCTTTGAATTCCAAACTCACTTTTGCCTGATTAAAATCACTTGCCTGTGTATAGATATTAGTAACTGTTTCGATTCCACCTGTCTCTAGGTAAATTTCATCTACTAAATCACCATAACTATAGTTTTCTGTATCTAATAAACCAAGAATACTTTTCAAAAACGTAATATAAGGGAACAAATCTTCTCTAATATCTTTGGTATCAAAAACAAATCGAATATAAGCAATATCATTTGTATAGGTAGGATGTGTCAAGACATCTACTCCTGCCACTTCTTCTTTCTCGTTGATAAACACCAAAGCTTCACGTTTTAAATCTTCGCGATTCAAAATAGGAATTGCTTCCACCTCTTCTTTGGTAGAAGGTGCTTCTTGATATTCTTCTAATCTCTTATTGCTTTCTATAATAGCTTCTAATTCTTCCTGGGTAAAGGATTGCTTTTTCAATTCTAACTGTTCTTCTAATTCCTTAACCTTTGCTTCTGTTAAACCAACTTTAGGATTCATTGTTAACACTAATTTATGTGTATTTCTTAAGATTTCTTCTTGAATTAAATCTTCATAATAAGAAGTGCCAATTTTTTCTCTTAGACTTTCAAAAATTTGATTACATTCCAAATGACGGAAAATATTCTTATCCTCGTATAGCCAGCTCTTAAACATTTGCAAACAATACATTAAACCTTTTGGAAATCTACCATAGTCTGCTTCACGATATTTAAATTCAAAATAATTAATGGCTGCACGAAGGGATTTCTCGTTACACTTGTTTTTTACAATATCAGCTAAGGTATTTTGAATCACTGTCACAAACTCTTCCTTTTGATGCTGGGCAGAACCTTTGGCAACAATAGAAAAATAAGGTTGCAGCAAGTAATCACCATACTCAGAATAAACATCTTTTCCTATGCCAGCTTCTTGTAAGGCCATTTTGATCGGAGCTCCTGGTGAACTGCAAAGACTGTAATTGAGGATGTCAAATGCGATACATCTTTCTACATCTAAGATATCTTTTGTTACCACATTGTAACTTAAATAGCTATTATCCTTTTCTTCTTCGCCTTCTAAAATAGAGTATTCTCTCTCTAAATACAAATCTTTCGAAAAAGCCTCTTGTATGGCAATCTTAGTATCCATTTCTAAGTAATCAAAATCCTTTAGATACTCTTCATGAATAAATAATAATTTATCCCACAAATCCAACTGGCCATATAAATAGATATAACTATTTGACGGATGATATAATGTTTTATGAAAATCTACAAATTGCTGGTAGCTTAGATTCGGAATTACTTCTGGATCACCACCAGATTCTATCCCATAGGTATTGTCTGGATATAAGGAGTTAATAATTTCTCTAGCAAACACTTCATCTGCATTAGAGAATGCACCCTTCATTTCATTATATACCACTCCATTTATAGTCAAAGGAGATTCTAAATCTGCAAGTTCATAATGCCATCCTTCTTGCATGAAAATCTTCTCTTCTTTGTAAATATTAGGATAAAACACGGCATCTAAATACACATGCATCAAGTTATGAAAGTCAACATCATTACAACTAGCTACTGGATACATTGTTTTATCTGGATAAGTCATAGCATTCAAAAAAGTGTTTAAAGAACCTTTTGCCAATTCCATAAAAGGATCTTTAGCTGGGAAATTCTTTGAGCCACATAGCACGCTATGCTCTAAAATATGTGGTACTCCTGTACTGTCATTTGCTGGGGTACGAAAAGAAACACAAAACACTTTATTATCATCTTCATTTATGATTGCTGCAATCTTAGCCTGTGTCTTTTTATGAACGATATGATATAAGGTAGAATTAAGTTCCTTACTTATTTTCTCTTCTTCTATACTATAAAACTCTAATGCCTGATTTTTCTTGCTCATTGTATATGACTCCCATTCTTTATTTTTGACTATCATATCATAGTTTTTGGATTTTTACAAATATTTATGCATAATAAAAGAGCCGAAGACAAAGTCTCCGACTCAGTGTAAAAGGGGAATTTTACCGATATTTAGTGAGGTGTTTTACCACCTGAAGTTATAATACAACATCTATCGACAAATTGCAATACCTTTTTTTAATTTTTTTTATTTTTTTTTAGAAATTCTAATTTTCTTCTAAAAATTCTATTTTGTCGCCACTTAAGCGCATTGCTTCGACGATATCTTCCACATTTAACCCTGTTTCTTCTGCAAGTTCACTTGGACTTACTTTTTTGTGTAAGGACTCCGCTAAATCCTTAGCCCTCTCTGTAATTTCATTCACCCTATTGGCAGCTTTTAAATCCTCTTCAGACTGCTTTTGATATTCCACAATGTACTTCTCCATTGCTTCCATAATCGCTTGTACCAACATTTGTTCTGCGTCTTTTGCATGTTCTGCACAGCCCAACATAGAAACCGTCAAAGCAAGGGCTACATTTCCCTCACCGATTAAATCTTCGATAAGTACGCCTTGCTCTACGTAGAGCTTTGAAATATCTACTACTTGGCTTAAAAATTGTTCTATTAACTTCTCAGCTGCCTGCTTTTCTCCTGCCATTGCAGAAAGTATAGTAGCCTCTAATACGCCAGGGCTCATTGCTTCTGTATGCGATATATCTTCTAAATACATTGCAAGAAAGTTAACGTCCTCATGACTCAAATAGTCATCTAGATCTACTTCTTCATCAATCCCAATCTTCTGACTTTTTAGATAGTCATATAATATCTGCAATTGATTTTCTTCAAATTCAAGTGGGCCCATAATTTGATGAAGTTGCTCTGCCTCAATCATATTATTTTGCTTTTTCGCAATTTGCTTAATCTCTTCTACCTTTTGAAGAAATACTTGTTCTTTATTCATTCTAATAAACACCCCTTCTCCACCATTCTACTTTACATGCTCATGGGTAAATAAATGTTCTTGACAATATTCATAATTCCCATTGCATTTACTACAATATCTAAACTCTAACTCTGGGTTTGTACTATTTGTTCTGCCACACACATGACATTTATGAATGGCATTGGCCTTTTCAACCTTTTTCACTTGACTCGTATGTTTTTGCTGTCGCATTACTTGTTTTGGCGAAAATTTTCTGTTGTTCATAAAGAAGAAAATAGCTATGTTGAGCAAGGATGCACCAATCACAAACTTCTCTACACTTCCCCCCACTAAGAAAGTATATCCTAATAGTAATGCATAAATAATACCTAATACTTTGATTTTAATTGGGAATACAAACATAAGTAACATCTGTCTCTCTGGAAAAGTCATGGCATATCCAAGCAAAATAGATAAATTCACATAATAAGTTGAAAAATAAAAAGAAGCATTCATCGATAAAATCGTCAAATTCTCAGCTGAAGTACCTAGTCCAAACAAAGCCTCAAAACCTAGATACAAAAATGCTGCCGCCACTGTTATCAAAATCCCTCTAACAATATAGACATTGTATTTCCACGTTCCCCATACAATTTCTAATGTCGTCCCTATATTATAATACACATACAACATCAACAAGGTAAAAAAATCAAAACTAGATGGTGGCACCAAAAGCCAAGTTACTACTCTCCATACTTCTCCCTGCAAAATTTGGTTTACATCCAAGGTTAACATATACAAAACATTTTGGTTCATCATCTGCAATAAATAACCTATTGCATAGGCTGTAATAATATACAAGGTTAAATGTTTAATTGCAAATTTTCCAAACTTCCTCTCCCATTTTGATCCTCTATTCATATCTTCCTCCATATCGTTGTGCTTTTTTATTTTTCACCAAAAACAAAGAGCACATAAGTGCTCTAGTTCGCTCTTTGCCTCTTCTTATTCCACTTCTTCAAACTCAATCTCGTTATTTTTAAGAAGTACTAACTTAGCTACTTTAAAGCCATTCTCTATCGTTCTCTTCTCCATTGAATCATTAAAAATCGAAATCACTAGTTCCAAATCGCTTTCCACCAGCATACTTCCACTCGTCATTCGAAGCCCTCTACGAGTTGCCACACCATTTCTAGATAACAAGAAACCAACATAGCCTTCCGGAATAAAAATTTGTAGTCCTGTTGTAATTTGCTCTGTTTTCCCTGGATGTATTACCACAAACGGAGTTTCCATACATGCATAAATATCGTAACTATCCACCTTATTCTTTGTTGGCATAATAGCATTATCTCTTAATTTCTTAACGGTTACTTTCATAATTCCCTCCCTTGTATCCTAAATAGTATTTCTATATTAACTACATTATGCTATAGGGAGTCTATAATTTCAAGTGATTTCTCATATATTTCAAATTTTCTTAACAAATATACCCATACATCAAAATATAATGGCACGTACTTCCAGCCATCACAAAAAGATGGAATATCTCATGGCTGCCAAAATCTTTATTCTTCTTATCAAAGCAGGTGAATTTACAGGCATAAACTACCCCTCCTATGGTATATAAAATTCCACCGCCTAGTAACCACATAAATGCGGCAAACGATAAATTTGCATAAATACTACCTAAGGCCATAACACAAAGCCACCCCATCCCAATATAGAGAGCACTTGAAAACCATTTCGGACATTTGATGAAAAATATTTTCAGTAAAATACTAAACAACGCAATAGACCATACTATGGTAAATAAGAGGTACCCCTCTCCCCCTTTTAATGTAATCAGACAAATGGGTGTGTAACTTCCAGCAATCAAAACAGGAATCATCATATGGTCAATCCTTCTTAGAATGCTGTTTAATTTCTCTGTATTAGCAAAGGCATGATAGCTAAAGCTAGCCCCATATAGTAAAATCATACTAGTCATAAAAATTACCATAGAGATAAAATTCAAATTATCTCCTGTCATAGAAGCTTTCATAAACAAAGGTCCTGATGCCACCATAGCAGCTATCATTCCTACAAAATGTGTAAATGCACTCCATGGATCTCTGATTCTAACACTCTTTTCTCTTAACATAATACTCATAACTCCTCCAATCTATTACAAACGCTTTTCTTTTCAATATCATGTAGTTTTTAAAACTACTTGTTATTCATTCTACCACTTCCTCTTCCATATTACAAGATTGATTTTGTGTTTTTTTCGTGTTATGATAGAAAACAAAACAAAAAGGAGTCGTATATGTTTCAAAATAAATGGAAAAACAATGATTTCACCTATTCACTAGAAGTATTCCCTCCCAAAAAAGAGGGTGATTTTGTAAAGGCTCATGAAACCTTAGACGCATTAGCAAAACTAGAGCCCGATTTTATTTCTGTCACCTATGGTGCTGGTGGATCAAAATCTAAGAAAACAGTAGAATTAGCATCTTACATACAAAATACTTGCCAAATTCCTGCTATTGCCCACTTCACATGTGTAGGAAATACCTCTGATCAAGTAGATGAAATTTGTGAAGAGTTAAAATCTCACAATATTACTAACATCCTAGCTTTAAGAGGAGATCGCCCAAAGGATATGAGTGACGAAACATTCTACCACCGTAGTTTTACCTATGCTAGCGAATTAATACAGCATCTAAAGAAAAAGAATGATTTTTCTATTAGTGCTGCCTGCTACCCTGAAAAGCACTTCGAATCTTTTAGTTTACAGAGCGATTTAATCCACCTAAAAGAAAAGCAAGATGTTGGCGCTGACTTTTTTATCACACAGTTATTTTTTGATAATGATTTATTCTATCACTTCCAAGACAAAGCTATAAGCAAAGGAATACAACTTCCTATCTTAACTGGAATTATGCCAATTACTAGTGTAAATCAACTAGGAACCACCGTATCCTTAACAGGTTCTAGCATCCCTAAATCATTAGCTGATTTAATTGCTAAGTATGGTGACTCAAAGGAAGATATGAGAAAAGCTGGAATTGATTTTGCCATCAGACAAATTGAAGATTTGAAACAAAATAAAGTAAGTGGAATCCACCTATATAGCATGAATAAGCTAGCTACTACAACCGAGATTGTATCTGCTACAAAATAATAAAAAGTGAGAATTGCTTCTCACTTTTTATTATTTTAGTATCTCTATGGATTTACTAGCGCCTATTCGGTTTGCACCTGCTGCTACCATAGCTAGAGCAGTTTCTCTGTCACGAATACCTCCACTAGCTTTTACCCCCATTTTCGTTCCTACCGTTTTGCGCATCAATGCAATATCCTCCACCGTCGCTCCTTTATGAGAAAATCCCGTAGATGTTTTCACAAAGTCAGCCCCAGCTTTCATGCTTAATTTGCAAGCTAACTCAATTTCTTCTGCAGTCAAAAGACAGGTTTCCAAAATAACCTTCAATAAAGCTCCATTACAAGCTGACTTTATTTGACGTATTTCTCCTTCCACATAAAGCAACTCCCCCTCTTTTAATGCTGCTACATTGATTACCATATCAATTTCTTGGGCTCCCATTTGTACTGCCTCTATCGTTTCTGCTATTTTGTTTTCTGTCGTTTGTTGGCCTAACGGGAAACCCACCACAGTACAAACTAATACATCTGTACCCTTCAACAATTTTGCAACATGTTCCACATAATAAGGATTGATACAAACACTACAAAATCCATATTCTATCGCTTCCTTCACGATTAGTTCCACCTCTTCTTTGCTTGCTTCTGGCTTTAATATCGTATGATCAAATAATTTGGGATATAACACGTACCAAATCCTCCTTTTCTTCCTTTGAAAGAAATGCTGCTTCTGCTGCCGTTAAATACAGCTGCTTTTCTTCCTTCTTGCTTAGTCCAAATTGTTTCCTTATGACTTCTATTTCCTTGGACAAATTGGTATTAGAAACTCTGCGATTATCTGTGTTTATGGTAACTAGAAGTCCCCTTTTCATAAATTCCACAAGGGGATGATCCTCAATACTCTTTACCGCTTTTGTTTGCACATTACTAGTAGGGCAAGTTTCTAAATATATTTCTCTATTCTTTAATTCTTCCATCAAAGCTTGGTCATATCTAGCCTGAATTCCATGTCCTATTCGTTTCGCCCCAAATGCTAATGCATGGTAAATACTCTCAGGACCTGCTGCCTCTCCAGCATGAATGGTAATATTTAAACCTAGGCCTCTAGCATAAGAGAACAAATCTTTAAAACTCTGCGTTGGATAAACAGCCTCTGCACCTGCCAAATCTACCGCTACCACACCTGCCTGTTTATATCGATCCGCCAATGCAATGGTTTCTCTGTTTGCCTCGTAATTTGCATCCCCTCTCATACAACAAAGAATAAGATTCGTCTTTAATCCTTCTGTTGTAGCTCCTTTCGAAATCCCTTCTATAGCTGCAAGCACTACTTCTTCTTGACTTAAGCCTTCACTTCTATGGAGTTGGGGAGCAAACCTAATTTCTGCATAAAGCAAAGCTTCCTCTTCTAACTCTTTTCTCAAGTACATTAGACTTCTTGTAATTGCATCTTTTTTTTGTAAGACTTTCAATGGCAAATCAAAGCATGTAAGATATTGATTTAAGCTCAAACAAGGTTCTGGACAGGTCAATCTATGTTCTAATTCTTCTTTTGTCCGAATACCTAAATCAAGTTCTTGTCTTATCATCTCTTCCCAAACAAAATCCACGGAAAGCGAACCATCTAAATGTAAGTGCAAATCTATCATAGTCTCTCCTTATCTCAATACATCCTCTGCTGAAAAAGCACAAGGAAGCAAGTCCCCTAATTTCATAGACTTATATTCTATTAACGATTGAGCCATCACTATTTCAAATGATTCGCTCGTACAAAACTCTGCCATAACCTGTCTACAAGATCCACAAGGAGACGCCAATACCATATCCCCTTTCTCATTCGTTGCTACTAAGGCAATAGAAACAAACTCTCTCTCCCCTTCGCTGATAGCCTTAAAAAAGGCCACTCTCTCTGCACATACAGTCGCAGAATAGGATGCATTTTCTATATTACAACCAGTATAAACTTTCCCTTCTTTCGTCAAAAGTGCTGCCCCTACAGAAAATTTGGAATAAGGAGCATATGCCCTTTTGCTAGCATCTAGGGCTTTCTCTATCAAACTCTTATTCACTGACCATTCTCCTAATACTTTCTGAAACTAAAGCCTCAAACGTTTTTGCTGTTTTATCTGCTGTTTCTTTTACTTCCTTATGACTCAGTGGTACCAAAGACACTCCTGCTGCCATATTCGTAATACAAGATATTCCACATATCTTCATTTTCATATGATTCGCAGCAATTGCTTCACAAGCGGTAGACATCCCAACAGCATCTGCACCTAGGCGACGACACATATTAACCTCTGCTGGTGTTTCATAGCTAGGACCTGTTAACTGTATATAAACGCCTTCTTTCAAATCCACACCTTGTACTTTTGCAACAGACTTAATAATTTCTTGCAAATCTCTATCATAAGTTTCACTCATATCCGGAAAGCGCTCACCCAAAGCATCTAAATTGCTTCCCATCAAAGGATTTGGAACTTGACAAATATGATCGGTAATCATCATCAAATCTCCTGCTTGAAAACTTGTATTCACGCCTCCTGCCGCATTAGAAAGGAATAGTATTTCTGCTCCCATCATTTTCATCAAACGAATTGGCAATACCACATCTGACATTGGATAGCCTTCATAATAATGTACTCTCCCCTTCATACAAACCACTGGAATTTCATCTAAATAAGCGAAAATATAACAACCTTCATGTCCTTCTACGGTAGAAAATGGAAAATCCTCAATTTGCTTATAATCTAATTCTTTTACCACTTGTAAACTTTCTGCATAAGCTCCTAAACCAGAACCTAATACAATTGCCACTTTGGGAACAAAAGGAATTTCAGCTTTCACGCTTTCATAACTTTTGCATAATTTTTCGTAAACCATATATCCTCCCTCTTTACAAGAGTCCTAAATAAGATCTTCCTATGCTTGGACTCGTAATCTCAAAATTTTCTGCGATGGTACATCCCACATTTGCAAAACTTTCTCCATTCGGCAAAGCTCCACCTTTCATAAAATTTGGTGAATATGCTAAAAATGGAACTTTCTCTCTCGTATGATCGGTTCCATGATGACTAGGATCGGTTCCATGATCTGCTGTAACAATCAGTAAGTCATCTTCTCTCATCGCTCCCATAAACTCTCCTAATAGTACATCAAAGCTTTCTAGTTCTCTTGCATAACCTAAAGGATTTCTTCGATGCCCCCATAGCGCATCAAAATCCACTAAATTGGTATAACACAAGCCTGTAAACTCTCGTTCAAGCATTGCTATAGTTTGTTCCATACCATGAACGCTTGATTTTGATTTCAAAGCGGTTGTAATTCCTCTCCCACAGAAAATATCATTTATCTTCCCAATGCCTATCACTTCAAATCCTTGTTCTTTCATATAATCCAATATGGTATTTGCAAAAGGCTCTAAGGCATAGTCCTTGCGATTTGCGGTTCTAACAAACTCTCCCTTTTTCTCGCCAAGATAAGGTCTAGCAATGATTCTTGCCACCTTCCACTCATCCTTCATACACAAGTCTCTTGCAATTTCACAACATTGATACAGGTAAGATAAATCAAAATACGTTTCATGTCCACAGATTTGAAGCACACTATCCGCAGAAGTATATACAATCATTGCCCCTGATTCTAATTCTTCCTGGGCTAATTCCTCTAAGATCTCTGTCCCACTAGCACTTTTATTTCCTATGATCCTCTTGTTACAACGTCTTTCTAATTCTTGTATCAACTCCTTTGGAAATCCTGTTTCTGTAAATGTTTGAAAAGGCATCTCTACTTTTAATCCCATCATTTCGTAGTGACCCGTCAAGGTATCTTTTCCACAGCTAAGTTCCTTCAATTTACAGAATTTACCAACTGGGTTTTCTACCGCTTCAAGACCTTGTACCGGATGCAAATTTCCAATCCCTAAACGAGATAAATTAGGGATTTGTAAGTATTTTGCTTTTGCAATACTTCCCAAAGTATCTGCCCCTTGATCACCATAAGCTTCACTATCTTCCATAGCTCCAACCCCAAGAGAATCCACCACTATGGTAAAAATACGTTTATACTTTAGCATTCCCTTGATCCTCCGAAATAAGTATTTTCAAAGCCTCTACTGCTACCCTAATTGCTTTATCAGTATCGTGCTCTTGTTGATTAGAAAGTCCTAGCTTTTCTCTTTCTTGATTTGCAATGACTAAAAAGACGCTACCAACTCTAACCCGAAGAAAATCTCCCACTACAAAGAGTGCCGCCGACTCCATTTCACTTGCCTTGCAGCCCATACGTAACCAAGCTTGCCATTTAGATTCTAATTCATAACTAGTTGGCATAATCGATGGATTATGCTGACCGTAAAAGGCATCCTTACATTGTACCACTCCTGTATGGTAAGGATAATTTAACTGTTTGCAACTTTTTACCAAGGCATTCGTAATTTCTAAATCAGCTACCGCTGGATATTCAATTGGCGCATATTCTTTGCTAGTTCCCTCCATTCGAATGGCAGCCGTGGCAACCACCATATCTCCACCTTGCACACTAGGGTCCATCCCACCCGAAGTTCCTACGCGTATAAATGTATGGGCACCACACTTTACCAGCTCCTCTAGTGCAATGGCCGCACTAGGTCCACCAATCCCCGTGCTAGTTACGCTTACCTTTTCACCTAGTAAGTATCCTGTATAGGTTACATATTCTCTGCTATCTGCTACCAAAGTAGCCTCATCAAAGTAAGCTGCTATTTTCTCACATCGTTTTGGATCTCCTGGCAATAATACATAGTTTCCTAGTTCCTCTGGTTTTACCTGTATATGATATTGCCTTTCTGGATCCTTTGAGTATTGAACCATTTTATGTCCCCCCTTTTCTTCATGATATACTCTCTAAATCTTTATAAATCTTCAATCACCGTTGGAACTATCCTCGTATCCTCTTCAAATCTTAAGTGCTCATAATAATACATAGATCCAATCAACAATCCTGTACAAACAAAAATCAATAAACCCGCTAATATAATTGGAGAAACCTTTATTCTTCTTTTATTCATGCTCCACATCCTTTCCCTGTTCCTGTCCTTTAGGCAAATGAATTAGCACCGTTGTACCCACTCCAAGTTCGCTCTCAAACTCTAAACTTCCCATATGTCTCTCTACAATCAGAGCCGATAGATTGAGCCCAATCCCTGCTCCTCCATTGGATCTACTTCTAGCATTATCCACTCGATAAAAGGCATCTGTAATTTTCTCCAAGTCCTTCTCTTCTATACCGATTCCTTCATCTTTAATTCTTATTTCAACTTCGTTTTCTAAGTCTAACATGCTGATCCAAATCTTGGCTCCTCTGTCACTGGCTCTAACTGCATTTTCAATGATATTTCGAAGAAGACAGATCAACATAGTTCTATCACCTTTAAACTGGAAACTTGGCACATCTTTTTTGATCTTGATTCGTTTCTCTAACAAAATGTTTTCTAACATCATCAAAACATCTTTCAATATGATATCTGACTGCACCTCTTCTTTCATCATATAGTCTTCACGAAAAATTGCCATAGAAAGAAGAACTTGCCCCATATGAGATAGCCTTTTACTTTCATCCATGATATATTCTAGTGCATCAATTCTTTCTTCTTCGCTACATGGTGCTTTTTGCAGATACTCAGCATACCCATAAATAGCAGTCAAAGGAGTTCTAAGTTCATGAGCCAAATCATCAACCAACTGTTGTTTGATTTCTACTTCTTTTTTCAAAAGCAACATCTGATTTTGAATCTCATCCCCCATTTCATTGAAACTTTCTGTTAATTGCGCTACATCTTCGCTCCCCTTAACCTTTATTGTCTTCCAGCCTTTTCCACGCTTCATGCGCTTTACACTTTCTGTCAATTCTTGCAAAGGTACTGTAATTTCATAAAGTAATACATATAAAATTAAAGCAAGCAACAAAGAACTAAGTAAACTAATCACAGTAAATACTACTTTTAAAGACTGCCAAAGATTGTAAAAATCAGTTAAATTCCTAACATAACTCAGCTCATACCCTTCGTATGGTGCTTGTAGCAACTGTCTCACTTGTACTACAGGAACTTGCCCCTGACTAGTAACCACCATGTGTTGTTCTCCTAAAACTAAATCTGTTTCTTCATCCACAAATTCAAGAATCAAGCTATCTTGTTCATCTTTATCTGATACATAGTTGATATAGGCTGCAGCAACTTTTTCAACAATCCCTTCATCTAAACGCTGTTCACTATCTAAAATTTCAATATCATTTACAATGGTGTGACTTAACAAATTCACTTCTTCAGAAATCCTTTGTTGCTCTTCGTTTAAATTGTAATCAAAAACCATCCATGCACCAAAAAACAATCCAATATTTAATACCGGAAGAAATAACATCAATGTGTTAATATAGATCTTTTGCCATAATTTCATACATTCGTTTCCAGACGATACCCCAATTTATATAGGGTCTTAATCTGATCCTCCCACCCCAATTTTTTTCGTAACTTTACAATATGTACATCTACGGTTCTCGCATCCCCTTCAAAATCATATCCCCAAGCCATATTCAAAAGCTTTTCTCTGCTAAGTGCAATGTTGATGTTTCGTATTAATACTTCTAACAATGACCATTCTTGCGGAGTTAATTCTACTTCTACTTGAGCTTTTAAAACCTTTTGAGATACCATATCCACTTGTACATCCAATAACTCAAATAGCGTTGTATCCTTTTTGTAGCGTTTCAAAATCAAATTAACTCTAGCTACTAATTCTAACATATCAAAAGGCTTTACTAAATAATCCTCTGCCCCGCTGGTAAGCCCTTTCAATTTATCTTGAATTCCATCTCTTGCCGTAACAAACATAACTGGTATCTGATCAATATACTCGATAATTTCCATACCTGACATATAAGGCAACATGACATCCAGAATAACTAAATCCAAATCCCCTCTACTATCCAATATCTCCATTGCTTCATTGCCATCAAAAGCCTGAACTACCTGATGCCCTTGTAATACTAGATTTTGTTTCATTAATTGATTGATTGGTTTCTCATCCTCTACCACTAATATTTTTGCCATATTCCCTCCCAATGCACTAATACACTCTCGAAATCCTGATTTCTAGACTTCATACTATTATTATGCGAATTAATTAATTATAATTCTATTGTAACAAATTTGTCGTACAATAGCTAGACAAAAAAAGTGAGTCTAATCAAAGACTCACATTCTCTATATCCATGTATTCATTTTCTTTCGTAAACTTCAATAACTTGTGTTTCTCTACTTGCGCAGGAAATTCTTCTTCGTATTGCTGCATAATTTCATATTTCCCCCAACAATGCATGGGAACCACATAGTTTACCTTAGCAGTATCCAACAAATAGTTCATGCCTAGGGCATAGTATTTCTCTTGCCTTGGATCTAGTGGAACAAATGCCAAGTCAATAGACGCATCACACAATTTTTCCATATAACGCTTAAATAACGCGGTCATATTATTAAATTCTTGTTTGGATTCTCCATCCCATACCCACCAATTCAAGTCTCCTGCATGATATATCTTAAAACCATCTATACTAACCAAGAAAGCTACCCCCTCATCGGTAGAAGGAATGGTTTCTACTAGTAGATGCTCTCTATCACCAAAATCTTGATGTAGCGGTACGACCTTTTGCATATAGTTATGAACAGATATCCAATGTTTTGGCATCGTAATTTCTTTTTTCTGACAATCCTTTACCACATCTTCTGAGAGAACATATTTCACATTTTTAAAGCTAGCATTCCATTTAAATATATCAATATGAAAATGATCTCCATGCACATGGGAAGCAAATACAATCAATGGTTTATCTTTATCTAGTTCTGGTAAGCTTCCGCTTGCATAATCGAAAAGTAAATTCACTTTTTTAGTTTCTACTAAAAAACAACTGTGTCCCACAAATGTAATCTTCATATGCCGCTCCCTCTCTTCTATTCCCACTCTAAGCTTGATAGTTCAGCCCTTTTATCACGTAGCATCAATTCATTTACTGCATCCTTTGCAGAGCTACCTTCAAACAGTACCGCATTTACTTGCTCAATGATTGGCAAATTAATCTCGTATTTTTCTCCTAAAGCAATCGCTGCCTTTGTAGAATAAACTCCTTCAACTACCATTTTCACTTCTTCCATAGCTTCTTCATAGCTATATCCTTTTCCGATCAACACTCCCGCTTTTCGGTTTCTTGAGTGAACAGAGGCGCAGGTTACAATGAGGTCTCCCATTCCAGTCAAGCCAAAAATGGTTTCTCTTTTCGCTCCAAGTGCTACGCCTAAACGAGCAATTTCAGTAATACCTCTTGTAATCAAAGCTGCTTTTGTATTGTCACCATAGCCTAAACCATCGGCAATACCAGCTGCTAGTGCCACTACATTTTTTAAGGAACCACCAATTTCAATTCCCATGATATCCGGACTAATATATACCCGAAATACATCATTCATAAATATATTCTGCAGATATAAAGCAGTATCTTTCTTTTTTGCACCAATGACAATCGTAGTTGGCAGACCATTGCCTACCTCTTCCGCATGGGACGGCCCCGAAAGAACAGCTACTTCCATTCCTTTGATTTCATCCTCTATAATTTCTGTCATAGTCATTAAAGTATTTTCTTCAATTCCTTTTGCTACATTGACAATAATTTGCCCTTGTTTAACAAATGGTGCTAAGACTTTCGATGTTTGGCGCACAAAAGGAGAAGGAACTGCCAAAACGAAAACCTGACTATTTTCAACTGCTTTTTCTAAAGAACTTGTAAATAAAATATCCTCAGACAACATTACTCCTGGTAACTTATCAAGATGCTGTCTTTCTTTTGTCAACATATCTATTTCACTTGGAATAGCAGACCAAACACAAACTTTATGTCCATTTCCATTTAAAAGGGATGCTAGTGCTATCCCCCAACTTCCAGCTCCTAATACCGTAATTTGTGCCATGTTTCCTCCCCTAAGCTTTCTTCTTTTTTGATAAGTACGTCTTTGATTCTGTCCCTTTTAACAAACGGCTAATATTCTGCCTATGTTTCCAAAAAGCCATAATAGTCAAAAACAATGCAATTCCATAAATTTCATAAAGATTCCCTGCAGGCATTGCACCCAACAAACCTGTCTGACCTAAAATTATAATGGTAATGAAAAAGCCTAAATACGTAGCAAGTGAACCTAAAGACACATAATTGGTAAAAAGGAAACAACCGAAGAATAAAAGGACTCCTACGGGAATCAAAACTGGATGATAAAACAGAATAATTCCTGCAGTACAAGCAATTCCTTTCCCTCCACGAAACCCTAAAATAATAGGATAATTATGACCTAGAATAGTTCCTAATGCTGCATAGATCATATACAAATAGATCATATCTGGCTGGGCTTCCCCAAAGAATATACGTACTAAAAACATGGCTACTGCACATTTTGCTACATCAAAGAAAAAAACAACAAGACCTGCTTTTCTCCCTAAAACTCGCAATGCATTTGTAGTACCTGCATTTCCACTTCCATGTTCTCTGATATCAATGCCATTCATTTTCCCATAGATGTAGGAAGTTTGTAAATTACCTAATACGTATCCGATCAAAAAGCAAATTATTCTTTCCATTATGAATCCTTTTCCTTTCGTTCTCTGATAATAAAACGAAGTGGAGTCCCTTTAAAGCCAAAGGATTCTCTAATTTGATTCTCTATATATCGAGTATATGAAAAGTGCATTAATTCTTTATCATTTACAAAGATAACAAAGGTAGGTGGCTTTACAGAAACCTGGGTGATATAGTATAAACGTAAACGTTTTCCTTTATCACTAGGTGGTTGCTGCATAGCAACTGCCTCTGACATAATTTCATTTAAAACACCAGTTGCTACACGTAAGTTATGGTTTTCATTTACCATATCGATAACTTCGTATAATTTATTCAAACGTTGTCCTGTTAGTGCCGAAATAAATACCAACTCTGCATATGGCATATAGGCTAAGGTTTGTCTTACTTTTTCTGAAAAACGATAAATAGTTTTATCATCCTTCTCTATGGCATCCCATTTATTTACAGCTATGATAATCGCTTTTCCTCTTTCGTGTGCTATCCCAATGATTTTGGCATCTTGTTCTGTAACGCCTTCTGTAGCATCTATCACCAATACAACCACATTCGCTCTTTCTACTGCAGCTACGGTACGAATAATCATAAAACGCTCTAATTCTTCTTTAATCTTATTCTTTCGTCTTAGTCCAGCAGTATCAATAAATACATACTCTTTATCCCCAAAAACAACTTCTGTATCTATGGCATCTCTTGTTGTTCCAGCGATCTCAGAAACAATCAAACGATTTTCACCTAACAGCTTGTTAATAAGAGAAGATTTTCCAACATTTGGCTTTCCTACGATTGCCACTCGAATTCTTTCATCTTCTTCCTCTCCATCTTCTGGGTCCTCAAAATAAGATACTACAACATCTAGCATGTCACCAATTCCCATTCTATTAACAGAAGAAATCGCATAAGGCTCTCCTATCCCTAAATTGTAGAATTCATAAACATCTGCCATAAACTTATCGAAATTATCTACTTTATTTACTACAAGAATAACAGGCTTCTTAGAACGTCTTAGCATATCTGCTACTTTTGAATCTGCATCAACTAAACCTTGTCTTACATCCACCATAAACAAAATAACATCTGCTGTCGCTATGGCAATTTCTGCCTGTTCTCTCATCTGAGAAAGAATGATATCACCACTATCTGGCTCAATTCCTCCTGTATCAATCAATGTAAAATTATAATTCAACCAACTTACGTCTGCGTATATTCTATCTCTTGTAATCCCTGGTGTATCTTTAACAATGGAAATATTACTTCCTGCTAATACATTAAAAAATGTAGATTTTCCTACATTGGGTCTACCTACTACTGCTACAATAGGCTTTCTTTTTAAACTTGACATATAAACTTCCTCTCTTGCTTACTGTACTTGCAGAGAAACTTGAAGCAACTTCTCTACTAGGTCGTATCCGCTTGATTTTACAATATCTACCGTCACTTGTAAAGCTTTTTGCACATCCCCAACTGTGAAATCGTCCAAAAACACCTCTTCTCCACTGCGCAAAACATTTTGTGGTAGATACAAAGTACTCCCCAAATCTCTTCCTTCTAGCTGCTTCATGATGTCTCCTGCGGTAAGTAATCCTGATACGGTTATCAGCTCACCAAAAAACTCATTTCTTATCTCATACACATGTATCGATAGCTTGTTAGATACTTCCATCAATTGATTTGCAATTTTCACTAAATAAGGATAGGCTAATTTTCCTGTCGCTATAGAAACGGTTCTTTCTGTCTGTTTCTCAAGCAATCCCTTCGTCTGTACCCTTTGAATAGCATCTAACACTTCATCTTCTAGCAAGCGTAGCATACCAACGCCATTCTCTAATTGGAGATATCCATCGTATGTTTCTTCCCTTGGCAATTCTCGTTCTGCTAATATATACCATTCATCTGAAGCGTGAATAAAGTGTAATCCATGCTTTTCATAGCAAATCTCTTGCCATTTGTGAATGGTATCTAAGACTTCCATGGCATCTTCTTTTGTAAAAGGCTCTAATGGATACAAACCCTCTCTATGCTTTGATAAACCAACGGGTACTACGGAAACACTTTCCATAAAAGGCAGATACTTAGATAAGTTAGATATCGTAAACTCTAACTCTTCCTTATCATTTACTCCTTTACACAAAACAATTTGTCCATTCATACTAATGCCAGCTTCATACAATCGGTCGATTTTACTCAAAGAGTTGCCTGCAAATTTATTTTTCAGCATTTTCACTCTAAGTTCTTCATTGCAAGTATGAACGGAAATATTGATAGGGGCTAATTTATATTTAATGATACGATCAATATCTTTCTCAGACATATTGGTAAGTGTAACATAGTTTCCTTGTAAAAAGGAAAGCCTACTATCATCATCTTTAAAATACAAAGTTTCCCTCATCCCTTTTGGCATTTGATCCACAAAACAAAAAATACATCCATTGGTACAAGATCTGTATTCATCCATAAAGCTATTCTCAAACTCTATCCCCAAATCTTCATCTAGTTCCTTTTCTATTTCTATTTCCCATATTTCTCCATTTTGCTTTTGTACTACAAGTTCTATCACTTCTTCTCCTATCAAGAATTGATAATCAAATATATCTTCTATGATTTGACCAGAAATTTCTAATAACTTATCACCAACTTCTAATCCAACCTCTTCTGCTATACTATTTGCTTCCATGCACTTAATTACATGCTCATTTTTGTTATTAATTTTCATTATTTCATCACCTCTCTTACATTTTACTAGAAATTCCTTGACGTGTCACTATAAAATGATTTAAAATATAAATAATGTTACATTATTATGGAGGAAACTATGCCTAATTTACACGAAATAGAAAATGCGATGCCATCTGCTCCTCTTGGTTTAATCGTTTTAAAGTCTATGACCGAATTTGGAAATAGACTAGATCAATATCTAGTCGAATTTCGTAAAAGTATTAACAACTTATACAAATCTGATTTAGCCTTTGATGGCTACATCAAAGATAGCTATTTAATCAACTATAGCAACCCTCGCTTCGGAAGTGGAGAAGCAAAAAGTGTTATCTTTGACAGTATACGTGGAAAGGATCTTTATATCTTAGTTGATATTTGTAATCATAGCTTAGAATATACAATGAACGGGTATACCAATTACATGTCACCAGATGATCACTACCAAGACCTAAAGCGTGTTATTGCTGCTTGTTCTGGACATGCTTATCGCATCAATGTTATTATGCCTTTCTTATATGAAGGTAGACAACACAAGAGAACAGGAACAGAATCACTTGATTGTGCTTATGCTCTAGAAGAACTCAGAAATATGGGTGTTTCTAATATTATTACTTTCGATGCACATGACCCTCGTGTTCAAAACTCCATTCCTTTAGATGGTTTTGACAACTACACTCCATTTTATCAATTTATCCAAGCACTTATTCAGAGTGAAAAGGATTTAATCATTGATAAAGAACATATGATTGTTATTTCACCAGATGAAGGTGCTCTAGATCGTGCTATTTACTTTGCTACTGTTATGGGTGTAGATACTGGAATGTTTTACAAGAGAAGAGATTATTCTACTATTGTAAACGGAAAGAATCCAATCGTAGCACACGAATTTCTAGGAAGTGATATCCAAGGAAAGGACATTATCATTATCGATGATATGATTTCTTCTGGAGAAAGTATGATAGATACTGCTAGACAGTTAAAAGGTATGGGTGCAAAGCGTGTCTTTATTTGCTGTACTTTCGGCCTATTCACCAATGGTTTAGAAGTGTTTGATAAGAGCTATGAGGCAGGGCACTTTGATCGTGTTATCACTACTAACTTAACCTATCTACCACCAGATATCTACACTAGAGAATATTTCACTAATGCAGATATGTGTAAATTCACATCGAGTATTATTGACTTTATGAACCATAGCACTGCTATGACTAATGTATTAGCACCAACGGAAAAGATCCAGAATTTACTTAAGAAATATAACAATAGAGAAGAAATTGAATTTTAATCTTTGGGAGGCCACCATGAAAAATTTGAAAATCAAGTACAAATTTGCAGTAACACAACTAAGCATCGTACTTATGCTTATCATTATCGGTTATTGTGCTATATCCGGAACAGCAAACCTAGGTTCTTTATTTAATAACTACAAAAATGTTGCCTATAATTTGATGAGTGAAATTGATGATTTGACCATTCATCTTTACGACATCACTTTTGATATCGAAGAGGCTTTTCTTCATTCCGATTTGGATACAATTAAAAGTACCTCTAGTAATTTTTCATCTACCTTAGAAGAATGGAAATCATCGATCCAAAGTAGTAGTAATATTTCAGATTCTGAGGAGCTCAATGCTGCTATTGCTAGCTTACCTACTTGCTTAGATAATTTTGAATCTACTTTACAAAGAGTTGCTTCTGCAAGTGATTTAGAATCGGCTTATGCCATCTATGATACAGACTTTCAGACCGCATTAAACGCTTGTCTTACTAGTTTGGCTTCTGCTGACTCTTACGCTAGCGAATTAGAATCTTCTCAATTTACTTATGTACAAAACTATAGCCGAAATACCACGATAGCCCTAGCTGTTATCATGATATTGGGTATTGTATTATGTATTGTTTTTAACATTATATTAACAAATAGTTTTGTTGCTCCATTAAAGAGTCTCGAGAGAATCGTATCTTCTCTTGCAAAAGGAGAAACCTGTGACACAGACAATCTATATCAATCACAAGACGAAATTGGAGAACTGTCCAAATCGTTAAGTGACTATATCAGCTTTTCACAAGATATTTTGTCCGAAGTTATCGTAAATCTTGAGGCATTCTCAAATGGAGATTTCAGTATCACCATGGGTGATCGAGAGAAATACATAGGAAATTTCACCGTACTCTTTGATAGCATGGAACGCTTTGTAACTCAAATCAACGGAACTTTACTTCATGTGAATTCAGTAGCCTCAC
The DNA here is from genome assembly GCA_964369945.1 of uncultured Lachnospiraceae bacterium. GTDB lineage: Bacteria > Bacillota > Clostridia > Lachnospirales > Lachnospiraceae > RGIG6307. The sequence continues at coordinate 5,823 of CAYJHO010000007.1, read as the reverse complement.
AAGTATCCATTGGCTCTAACCAAGTTTCAAATGGTGCACAAATGCTAGCGATTGGTTCTACTAATCAAGCAGCAGCTATTCAAGAAATATCTACCAATATAACAAACGTTACAACTCAAGTGGGAGAAAATGCTGCCAACTCAAAAGAAGCTAGTAATTATGCTATGACTGCATCTGCTTCTGCTGCTTCTTGCAATGACCAGATGCAAGAACTAACTCGTTCCATGAAAGAAATTGAAGCTCTTTCAAGCGAAATCAAGAAAATTAATCGCTCAATTGAAGATATTGCATTCCAAACAAGTATCTTAGCACTCAACGCTGCTGTAGAAGCTGCTCATGCTGGATCTGCTGGAAAAGGCTTTGCTGTTGTTGCTGATGAAGTTCGTAATCTCGCTTCTAAATCTGCAGAGGCTGCACAAAGCACATCAAAGCTAATAGAACATACTTTACTAGCTATTAACACAGGTGTAGCAACTGCTGAAATTACTGCGAATACACTTTCAGAGGTAGTAGTAACTACAAAAACAACAACCGATTTAATCAATGCTATCTCGGAAGCAAGTGATGAACAAAACACTACCATTAGTGAAATTTTAAGAAGTATCGAGGACATCTCTTCAGTGGTTTACACAAATTCTGCTACAAGTGAAGAAAGTGCTGCAGCCAGCGAAGAATTATCGTCTCAATCAGCAGAACTAACAAGTTTAGTTTCCAAATTTAATCTAAAAGCATAGCTACAAAAAGAGCCATTCATTGAATGGCTCTTTTTGTATTAAGACTTTTGTAAATAATCTTTTAATTTATTTAGTTGTGATTTCTCAACCACTGATTGTTCATTTATCTTAGCAAGCTCTGCTAACTCTTCTCTTAGTATCTTAATCTCTTTTGGGGCTTCAATTGCTAATTTAACACCTTCTGGAGTGATTTCTACTACAGAAATCTTGATATCCTCACCCAGCAATAAAGACTGTCCTTTCTTGCGTTGCAACACTAACATATTAAGATACCTCCATTCCCATCACTTCAACCAATTCATGACGGAAATGATACTTCTCTGTTTGTAAGATAATTTGCATTGCCTTACGATTCGCCACATTAACAGCAATCGGACACTTCAAATTCACTGTGCTGTCCTCAAGTTCCTCTCTCATAACACAAATTACATAAAACGATAAATCTTTACTATCCTTAACTTGTAGCTTTTCTTTATCTTCCTTGGTGATTTCCGGAGTATAGTCTTCTAGAAAAGAAAATGGATTCATCACTAAAAATTCTACACTACTATCTTCTAATGATACTAAATTCAAAAAATTATCATTCTCTTCCACTAAAGGCAATGGCAAAAATTTCTTATAACTTTCAAATCCATAAAGTCCCTCTTCAAACTCAATCACTTCACTCACATCATAATTATTCATGTAATCCCTCTCTTTATCTCGTCTATGCTTCTAGGTCAATGATTTCTCCACTATAATTTGGATTAGCACTCTTTGGTACGTAAATAGGTTCTCCTACATAATCGATTACAACATCCGCATGTTGCGTCACGTTAAGTTCAAAGCTACCTGGAATAAATTCAATATTCCCATTAAATATCTTGGCATCAAATTGTAATTTATCCATTTGATATTGGATAGATAATTCTGGTGGATCCCAACTGATTTCAGGACCTGTTGTTGGAATAAACCCTAGTTCAAAATCACCCTGCGGTTGAGCCGCCCTATTAGCAAATACTTGAGCTAAGGCTTCTCCACCTTCTCCTATTTTCGCATGTAACATCATTTTCCCTTCACCAGCAAACTGTGCCGTTGCCGAATAAGCCGCATGTTTTCCACTTTCTGCCGCTTGGCTAATAGAAGTTGCAGTCGTTGGAACAACTGAATTTCTTGCATCATAGGTATCCAAATTTAATTTGACGGGTTTACTTCTTATCTGCATGCCGCCTTCATTTCTGGAAATTTCTAATTCTGCAGTACCACTTCTTCTTTCATACTTGGCATCATTAATTTTAAATTCGTACTCTATTGGTACTGTCGTAATTTTAATCAATTGCTCCATTCAATCACCCTCCAAATTATTGAATATAATCTAGTAATGATGGGGACAAAATATTTGTTCCCATTTTCAAAGCTGCATTATATACATATTGTGCATATGAGAAATTTGTAATAGCCTCTGCAGCATCAATATTAATCGTGGAATCCATTTGCTCAATGATATTAACTTCTTCATTCTCTAACTTAGTCAAAGTACTCTCTAATAGTTTAGTTTGACTTCCAAGTTCTGTATAAGTTGAAATCACACCATTACTAGCGTTATCAAAGGCGTTCCATAACTTTTCATACTCTGTCCTATCAAAAGGATCCTTTTCTAACTCATCAGCCATCTTGCCTGCTAAAACGATCAAATTTTGGCTAGTTCCATCCGCATCATGGCCAAATCCTACTATATTAATCCCTGGAAGAGCTGAGTCAAAAGCTGTTGAAGGCACCACTTCACCTGCTGCATCAAATTTAAGCCCAAAACCTAAATCAATATAAGCAGACTCCTTTGACATCTCTTCAAACACAGCAGCATTACTAGGATCATCCAAACTTAAACCCCTATATGTTACTGTTCCATCATCTAACAGATCAAAGGGAGGATTTTCACCATCTTCTCCTGCTAAGACATATACATCTGAAAATTGTCCATTTAGAGAAGATATCATAGATTCCTGCATCGCTCTAAAGGTAGAAGCAAACACTTCCCTTTCTGCTGCATTGGTATCATTGAGTGCTTGCACCGAGTACAATTTATTGATCTCTTTTGCCATTTCATTAATCTCATTTACTGCATCCTCTTGGGCATCCTGCCACATTTGGGTATTCTCTACTGCATTAATATAGTCCTGATTTCTTGCATACCTTGTTTCTAAAACACTGCCTTGTGCTGCTGAAAAAGGATCTTGATAAGAATCTGTAAACTGTCTCCCTGTAGAAACTTGGCTGCGTTTCTCTTCCATTGTATTTAAGGTTGCATATAATCCCGATTGGTAATTTTTCATTACCATATTTGTTGTAATTCTCATTTATCCCTATTCCTCTATCTTCCCACAACACCAGTATTATTAATCAAAGTATTCAACATTTCATCCATGGTAGTCATCAATCTTGAAGCTGCATTATAAGATTGTTGAAATTTCATCAAATTCATGACTTCTTCATCTTGATTAACTCCTGAAATCGATTCCTTAGATGTAGATATCTGATTCAACACTGTTATATGATTGTCTAATATGGTTGATACTGATTTTCTATCAATCGCCTGTACATTTTGTAAATTGTCATAGATATCTTGTATCGTTCCATTCAAAATAGTATCACCGCTAGCATTCTTCACCTCAAAAACATCTTCTGAAAGTGCATTTATCATCTTCAAGATATTGTCATAAGAAGTAGATCCTGCCCCCGTATCTGTAGCTCTTTTCAATGTTACACTTCCATTCTTCCACTCATCTGAAACCATAATATTACTAGCTGTAAAATCTGTTGCCCCATCACTTGTAGAAAATAATGCTCCATTGCTTCCATTCATGGTATTCAAAGTAGTAGCCATGGTATTTACAAAAGAGTCGAACATTTCTCTATAGTAAGGAATCCCTCTAGTATCGGTAACAGGATCGTCAAACCCTTCCCCTTTATTTAACATATCGAGGTTACCTTTGATGACACCATTCACTAATTTATCTGCTACATCTGCACTAGTAGTTCCATGAATATCTGTAATTGTAAATGCGTAAGGAACCCCTGTTGTAGCATCAAAAGAAACAGATCCTGCTTCCACACCTTCTACCAAAACATGCTCATTTCCATCGCTATCGGTAAAACTAACTTTCATTTCATCTACTTCAATGCCACCTATGTTACTTGTACTATAGGACACTTCAATTGGCAAATAGGTTGCCAAATCATCTAAGAGACTATTCCTTTGATCCATCAGTTCTAAAGCTGGAGATCCTAATACTTGTGTATTCTTTATTGTTTCATTTAAAGAAGTTAAATCCTTCAAAATGTCATTCACTGTAGGTTCTATTGTATCCTTTAACTTGTCTACTACACCTTCTTCAATGGCATCTAATTGATTTGCATTTTGTTGTACTAAATTAAACAACACTTCAAAAGAAGATCGAATCACTGCTTCGTTAGCTTCTTCTCCTGAGGTTGCGGTGGTAGCCAAGCTATTCAATTGAGAAATAACATCATTTAATGCAGAACGAATTGCTGTACTGTCTGTTTCATCAAAAACTTGCCCCAGTTGTTCTAGAATCACATCGGTAGCATCTGCTGTTCCTACTTTTGCAATTTGATTACGATACTGAATATCTAGATAGGGATCTCTAATTTGAGTAACCCCTGTCATCATAACCCCTTGCCCCACCTTATTAAATGTGTGAGAACTCGCATTACTCATTCCCTCTGGTGTAATACTAGCCAAATCAAGACGTTGTCTTGTATAACCTTCTGTATATATATTAGACAAGTTTTGCCCTGCCACATCAATAGAATATTGACTCGCCATCAGAGCTTGCTGTGCCATGGTAAATCCCGAAAATGTTGAACGTATCATTCTATATCCCTCTTATGTCTTCCTAAGTATTTTCTATTGCTTCTAATGCCTTATTAACCTCACGCAAATTCACTTGCATAATCTTAGCTGCATCCTCTGAAATCACTTGAAATAATTGTATCTCTCTACTAAGTAAGTCAAACATCGGAAGCAACGATTCTCTCTTTTCTAAAGGTACTTTAGCTAGCAGTTCTTGAAATTTCAATCCACCATATCCTAATTCTTCTTGTATTCGTTCTCTTTTTCGCTCCAAACCTTTCATTTGCATAATCAAGGCTTGCTCCTTTGTCATACACTCATCAATTGTAGCTACTTGCTTTTGACTAGCTGCTTTTAATTTAAATTGTGCAATTGTTGTTAGCTGTTGAATCACCTTTGTTAAATCAGCGATCACTTGTTCAAATTGTTCCATCCTGTCACTCTCCTTCAACAAATAGAATCTTATCCGCAATCACGCTTGCATCTATGCTATAGGTTCCATCTGCTATCTGTTGCTTTAATCTATGAATCTTATCTGCGTCTGTTTCTCTGCGCACAGAAGAGACGATTTTCTTTGATAAATCGCCTATCATTACTTTCTCTTCTACTGATTGTTCCCCACTAGAAATCAAGATTTCATCAAACTGACCAGACTTTCTCTGTACTCCTTCTTCCTTTACCGTCTTCTTGTTTTGTCCTATGGTATTGGTAAAACGATTCGAAATATGATCTACTATAAATCCCATAATATTCCTCCTCTTCATTTTCTTACTTAAAATATCGACTAAAACAAAAAAATCATAAGTATTCCTTATGACTTTTTCATACATTATCGTCGTTTTACTTTCATTTTGATATTATTCAAAGCAAGGCGAAATAGCCGCCGTCCATAATAAACCCACAAAAGTTTTCTGTTATTTTTCAATTTAGGGAAAATCGCTTCCATATAATCAATGGAAGGAAAGAGCCAATCATGCTGCTTTTGCTTTTTCTTCTTTTTGAGTTCTTTTCTATCAAGATAAATATCAGCCTTTTTCTCGTGTAAAGGAATAATACCGCAACATACCTCTCTTGCTTCTAATCCTTTACTAAAGATATAAGCTTCCATAGCAAAAAGATCTGTTTCCTCATTCGTTACAACATGCTCTTGAAACCAAACATGTAATAATTTCACAAACTTTATATGAAAAGTACCAAATCCTAATCCACTTAGTTTTGCCTGACATTTTTCCAAAT
>CAYJHO010000006.1:0-53898 GCA_964369945.1 uncultured Lachnospiraceae bacterium | reverse complement strand
ATCTAATCCTGCAATTTTACCAGCATCTTTTGTTGCTTGACGTTGTGCGTCATTAAAGTAAGCTGGAACTGTAATAACAGCTTCTGTTACTTTTTCTCCTAAATAACTTTCAGCATCTGCTTTTAGTTTTTGTAAAATCATAGCAGAGATTTGTTGTGGAGAATATTTCTTGTCATCAATCGTACGGCCTTTTTCTGTACCCATATCTCTTTTGATTGATGCGATTGTCTTTTCTGCATTTGTTACTGCTTGACGCTTCGCTGGCTCTCCAACCAATCTATCTCCTGTTTTTGTAAAAGCTACGATAGAAGGTGTAGTTCTTGCTCCTTCTGTATTTGCGATTACTGTTGGTTTTCCACCTTCCATAACTGCTACACAACTATTTGTTGTTCCTAAATCGATTCCAATTATTTTACCCATGGTTTTATCTCCTCTTTTTCATTTATTCTAACGATTAACGTTGATTTATTCTACTACAGCTACCATACTATGACGTACTACGCCATCACGGTAGGTATAACCTTTTTGAAGTTCTTGTGCCACAGTTCCTGACTCAAATTCTTCGCTTGCTGTTTGCATTACTGCATTGTGTAACTCTGGATTGAACTCTACTCCTACAGATTCAATTGCTTTCACTCCAGCACTTTCTAATTCGTTAAGCATTTGCTTATAAATCATATTCATGCCATTTGCAAAACCACTTTCCTTTTCTTCTTCTGAAACTGCTGCCAATCCTCTTTCAAAATTGTCTACAACAGGTAGTATCTTTTCAATAATACTTTTTGCTCCTGTTTCAAACATCATTTGCTTTTCTTTTTCTGTTCTACGTCTAAAGTTCTCAAATTCTGCCATTTGACGCATCACTTTATCTTCTAATTCAGCAATCTTTTCTGCATCTTTGTTCTTGCCTTTCTTGCCAAATAAAGATTTCTTTTCTTTCTTCTCTTCTGAAGCATCCTCTGGATTTTCTTCTACTGCTTCTTCACACTCACAGTTCTCAGTGCAATCACAATTTTCTTCACAGCTACACGCTTCACCACAATCACAAGTTCCATCACATTCACATGTAGCTTCTTCTGCGTTAGCCTCTACCACTGCTTCTTCTGATACCTTTGTTTCTTTCTCTACCAAATCTGCCACCTCTTATTTCTTCTTATATATATCATCTAATTGATGTTTCAAGGTCTTTAGAGTGGAAACTACTTTCTCATAATCCATTCTCTTAGGACCTACAATTCCAATGGTACCCTTCATCCCCTCTTCAAGCTCATAAGTGGCAGTTACCACGCTACAATCTCGCATGGAATCCATATGATGCTCATCACCAATGTAAACTTGAATTCCGGTTCCTGGCCCCTCTTCTAACGCCTTTTCTACTAAACTTCCTAACCGTTGCTTCTCTTCAAATGTGGTAATAATTTCACCAGCTCTCTTTTGATCTGCAAGTTCTGGATATTTCAAAATATTGTTAGCTCCAGAGGTATAAATCTCTAAATCTTCATCCGCCTTAATCGCTTCTGCTACTTCATCTAAAATCTCTGCAATTAAATCACTATGAATTCCTGCTTTTTGCTTCAGAGCTGCTATCATGCCTAAATTGATTTCTTCCATACTCAAACCATTTAAGTTTGTATTAAGCAAAATATTAAGCTTTAACATGGTTTCATCATCAATGTATTGGCTAACCTGAATCATACTATTCTTAATCAGATTCCCCTCCGCCACTATGACAACTAAGATCTGTCCTTCATCTACTCTAGAAAGTTGTAAAAACTTCAACTTATTTCTTCTCGTATTAGGTGCCGATACTAATGTTGCATAATTAGTGTTAAGTGCTAGGCTCCTTGCCATCTGTTGTAGAAGATGTTCCATCTTCTCCTCTTTCTCTAATAGCATTACCTTCATTTCTTCAATTTGCTTTTCCTTAGACTCTAGCATAGTGTCTACATATAGACGATATCCTTTATCCGAAGGTATTCTTCCTGCTGAAGTATGTGGTTGTAAGATATAACCCATTTCTTCAAGATCTGCCATTTCATTTCGAATCGTAGCACTGCTCAAATTTAAATCAGCATACTTAGAAATTGTTCGGCTTCCTACAGGCTCTCCTGTTTCGAGATAGTTTCTTATGATCGATTGTAGTATCTTGGTTTTTCTCTCATCTAAGTTCATACCTACCTCCAAACTTTCATTATTAGCACTCGACTTATTTGAGTGCTAACACCTTCTTGTTATAAGATATCACTAATTAGTTTTATTGTCAACCGTTCAATTATAAATTATTTATAAATAAATTTTCCAAATAAAAAGATGGAAATATCCTCCTTTATGCTAGATATACTCTCGAAATCTGTTTGTGAATTTCGTCAAAAAGATTCCGAGAGATCATCAAGATATTTCCACCTTCTTTATTTTACTATAATTCCTACCGGACAATGATCACTCCCTAATACCTCAGGCAAGATATAACTATCCTCTACTTGCTGTATATAATCCTTGGACACTACAAAGTAATCAATTCTCCATCCCGTATTATTTGCTCTCGCATTCGCTCTATAACTCCACCATGAATAAGCAAATTCTTTTTCTGGGTAAAAATGTCTAAAACTATCTACAAAACCGCTTTCTAATAATTCTGTCATCTTTCCACGTTCTTCATCCGAAAACCCTGGATTACCCACATTAGTCTTTGGATTTTTCAAATCGATTGGATGATGAGCTACATTCAAATCCCCGCAAAGAATAACCGGTTTCTTCTGATTCAAAGCAACTAAGTAAGCTCTAAAATCATCTTCAAACTGCATGCGGTATTCGATTCTCTTTAATTTATCTTGTGCATTTGGTGTATAAACACAAACTAAATAGAAATCCTCATACTCTGCTGTAATCACTCTTCCTTCAGTTCCATGCTCTTCTATGTCGATACCATACTTAACAGAAAGTGGCTCTACCTTACTAAAAATAGCTGTGCCCGAATAACCTTTCTTTTCTGCACTATACCAATACTCATGATAACCCTCAACCACAAAATCTGCTTGTTCTCTTTGCATCTTAGTTTCTTGTAAACATATAATATCTGGATTTTCTTCTTTAAGAAAATCAAAAAAACCTTTTGTGATACAAGCCCTAAGTCCATTTACGTTCCACGAAATAATCTTCATACTCTTCCTTCTTTCTTTATCTACCCTACTTTATTTACAAGAAATAAAGCAACACAATACCACCTAATACAATGCGGTACCAACCAAACACGGTAAAGTCATGCTTTTTGATATATCCCATCAAGAATCGAATCACTAGCATAGATACTACAAAAGCAACCACCATTCCTACTGCTAATACTAACAATTCGGTTCCCGTAAACGAAAAGCCAAAACCAATTAACTTCAGCAAACTAGCACCAAACATAACAGGAATTGCTAGGAAAAAGGTGAATTCAGCAGCTACGGTTCTACTAACCCCAATCAGCAAAGCCCCTAATATCGTAGCTCCCGATCTACTTGTCCCTGGAAACACAGCGGCTATTACTTGAAAAATTCCTATTAGGGCTGCCGTTTGAAAGGTAATCTCTGCCAAAGAATTAATACGAGCTGCTTTTCCTTTCTTTTGTTTCTCTATGATAAGAAAAGCTACACCAAAAACCACCAAGGAAGCTGCTACTACTTCTCCATGATATAAATGCTCGTCTAACCAATCATCAAATAAAATACCGATAATAGCAGCTGGAATACAGGCAACTAAAATTTTCATCCAAAGAAGAAATATAGAAGAATCTATTCCTACCTTAATCGCTGCATTCTTAGTAATAGTAAATGGAAATATTTGTTTCCAATACAACACGACTACTGCCATAATCGCTCCCAACTGAATTACTACATTAAACATTCCAAAAAACTCTGGTGATACATTTCTAAACTTCACAAATTCCTCAAGCAAAATCATATGTCCTGTCGAACTAATCGGTAACCACTCCGTGATCCCTTCTACAACGCCAAATAAAATGGCAATTAAAATATCTATCATTATTCTTACCTTTTCCTAATTATTTCTATATATTTCATCTACAAATCTACGTAAGGCATCCAAAGAACGTAAAACCTTATCTGTATCAATACAATATGCCATTCTAAAGTAACCAGGACAACCAAAAGAATCTCCTGGCACTAATACCAAATCATACAAGAGTGCCTTTTCGCAAAATATATTGGCATCTTCTTCTAAAGCTTTAGGGAAAATGTAGAAAGTCCCTCCTGGTTTTACCACAGTAAAACCAAGTTCTACTAAACAATGATAAATCAATTGCTGATTGGTTTCATAAACCGATAGGTCTGCTGTTAATTCTAAACATTCTGCAACCGATAACTGAATCAAGGAAGACGGACAGTTATGTCCAATCCCTCTGGAAATTTGTCCAAACATAGGAACCAATAATTCTGCGCCTAAAGCCTTAGGATTCACTGCTATATAGCCAATTCTTTCTCCTGGTAAAGACAGAGATTTGCTAAAGGAATAGCACACTAAGGTATTGTCATAATATTGGCTAATGCAAGGATTATCCACTCCACCAAATACAATTTCCCGATAGGGTTCGTCTGAAATAATATAAAATTCTCTTCCTATCTCTTTTGATTTTTTGTCCAAGAGCTGAGCCAGTAATTTAATAGTTTGAGTCGTATATACCGTACCACTTGGATTATTGGGTGAATTCAGCAAAATTGCACTTGTTTTTTCACCAATCATTGCTTCTAATGCAGCAAAATCCATCTGGAAATCGTCATATTTAGCAGGAACAATTTTAATTTCTGCCCCTGTTTGTTTAATATAAGGAATATATTCTGGAAAGTAAGGTGCAAAGATAATCACCTCTTCCCCTGGCTCTACTACCGCTCTAATTGCATGGGCTAGTGCACTGGCTGCACCTGAAACTGGGAAAATATGCTCTGCTTTGTATGGAATAGAAAATCTCTGTTCCAAAGATTTTGCTATCTTTTCTTTCACACTCGGCAAACCCAAGGATGGGCTATAACCATGAAGCTTGATAGGATCCATCTGTTCCACCAGATCTATTAACACTTCCCCATATTGATCTGGAACTGCTACACTTGGATTTCCTAAACTATAATCAAATACATTTTCATAACCTATTTCTCGCCCTCTTGCATTTGCAAATTCTGATAATTGGCGAATCACTGATTTTCCTTGAAGCATCTCTTTATATGTTTCTACTAACATGGATGTACACTCCTATTTATTTGATATACTCTTAGAGAGTTTATTTCTTTGTTGGTATAATTTCAAGCCAATATCCATCAGGATCTGTAATAAAATAAATACCCATTTCCTTATTTTCATAACAAATACAATCCATTTCTTGATGTCGTTGGTATGCTTCTTCATAATCGTCCGTTTCAAATGCTAAATGAAACTCACAATCTCCTAAATTATATGGTCGGTCCATATCTCTAAGCCAAGTCAATTCTAATACAAAACTGCTTTCTTCATTCCCCACATATACGATAATAAAAGAACCATCTTGGCTCTCTATTCTTCTTGTTTCTGTTAACCCTAGTGCTTTCTCATAAAATGCTAGAGAAGCTGCCAAATCCTTTACATTATAATTTTCATGTACCATTTTAAATTTCATCACAAAACCCTCCTATACTATATCTGAGATACAGTATACTGTATTTCAGATAATTTGTATAGAAGGGTTCTATCATTTCATTATTTTGCTTTACGCTTCTTATCTCTAGATTTATCCCTAGATCTATCTCCGGATCTCTCTCCACCTTTTCTAGAAATTTCAAGTGATACTTGACGTCCCTTAATGGATTTACCATTCATGTTCTTAATTACCTTGAACACTAATGCTTCTGGAATATCAACAAATGAATAATTCTCATACATATCGATATTACCTACTGCAGAACCAGATATATTAGCCTCCCCTGCAATAGCACCTAAAATATTGCCTGGATTGATGTGATCTCTCTTACCAACATTTAAAAATACTCTAGTCATTCCAGCTTCTGGTGCTTTAGATTTCTTCTTATCTCTATCTCTATCTCTATCTCCAGATTTCTTTCTTGACTTTTCTGCACTTACATTAATTTCTTGTATATCTAAATTTGCTGATTTAAATAACAAAGCTGCTGCTAAATCTAATACATCAATTTCTTCTGTTTCAAGCATCTGAGCAATGGCTTCACGTACTACTGCCACTTTCTTGTTCTGTAGAACTTCTCTTACATCTTGGAATGCTTGATCTACTCTAGTGCCCATAATTTCTTCTACTTTAGGAATTGGTTTCTTTTCGATTTTCGTCTTACAGTACTTCTCAATATCTCTCAACTTATAGATGTCACGTCCTGCAACAAAAGAAAAAGAAATTCCCTTTCTTCCAGCTCTACCTGTTCTACCAATACGGTGAACATAGTATTCTTCATCTTGTGGCAAGTCGTAGTTAAATACATAATCTACACTTTCGATATCAATTCCTCTAGCAGCAACATCCGTAGCTACTAATACATTAGCTCTTCCTTGCTTACAATTAGTAAGTACACGTAATCTAGCTGCTTGATTCATATCTCCATGTAAACCTTCTGCTGAATAACCTTTTCCTTGTAATTCAGAAACTACTTCATCTACACGTAGTTTTGTATTACAGAAAACAACAGAAAGTGTAGGATTTACTAAATCCATAACTCTTGTTAACACTTCTACTTTGTCTTGTGGTCTTACTTCATAGTAAAACTGTTCAATACTTGGAACTGTCAATTCATCTTCTACTACTTTAATATGCTCTGCATTCTTTTGGTAGTTTGTTGCAATATCCACAATTGCCTTAGGCATTGTAGCTGAAAATAATACTGTTTGTCTCTCACTTGGCAATTGAGCTAAAATCGCTTCAATATCCTCGCGGAATCCCATATTTAACATTTCATCAGCTTCGTCTAAAACCATCATTTTTACATGATCAAAAGAGACTGTTTTGCGCTTCATGTGATCCATGGTTCTACCAGGTGTCCCAACTACGATTTGTGCTCCTGACTTTAACGACTTAATCTGACGTACAATATCTTGTCCACCAAAAATAGGTACTGTTTTTAGTCCTCGCATATATTTTCCAAGTTTTTGTAGCTCATCCGAAACTTGCACGGCCAACTCTCTCGTAGGACATAGAATAATTGCTTGCACTTGCTTTACTGATACGTCAATGTTTTGTATCGTAGGAATACCAAATGCTGCTGTCTTTCCTGTTCCTGTTCTAGCTTGCCCTATAATGTCTCTTCCTTCTAATAAAAAGGAAATTGCCTGTGCTTGTATTGGCGTAGCTGTCTCAAACCCCATCCCATCAATTGCTTTTAATAGCTCTTGTTTTAGATCAAAATTACTGAATTTCAAATTAATTTTACCCTTTCTGACTTTTGCATTTTTCTTTCGACAGAAATAATGCCGGTACTTTCCGTACACTTTTGTGCATTTTGCACAATAAAGTTAGTATATCATCATGCTAGGACAATGTAAAGCTAAACTATTCGCTAAATTATGTATTAAATACCAAAAAATGGAATATTCTTTGGTTCATATTCATACAATGAGCACTTTTTATTCCACTTTTGTAAAATTATAAAATACATTGTCTTTTTTTGTTCCACATGATAAACTATTTGCATTTATTAAATAAAAAGAAACAGGAGTTTATAAATGGAAATTTTACTTATTATGTGCGTCGGTATCTTCATTGGCAAAAAGTTTGTCCCTTATACATTTAAAAAGAGTTTAGAGTATTTACAACTAGTGTGCATCTCTCTTCTCATTTTCTCCCTTGGTGCTTCTATGGGCTCAAGAGAAAACTTTTTAGATGAACTGAAAATCCTTGGTTTTGATAGCTTGATTTTCTTCTTGATCCCTACCCTTTGTTCTATTCTTGCTGTATATTTTTTTACTAGGAAAACATCTAAGAAAGGAAAAGAATCCCTATGATTTATTTAGCTCTCCTTTCTTTAGCTGCTGGGATTCTCTATGGTTTATCTGGTTTATCCTGCTATCCTTTACAGCTTTTAATAGAACATTCCGATTATATCCTCTACCTTTTAATGTTTGTAGTAGGAATCGGTGTATCCTTCCAACGGGGCTTACTCACACGCCTAAAAGAACATCGCGTGAAACTTCTTCTAATCCCTTGCCTAACGACTGCTTTTAGTTTATTAGGAGGTGTACTCTGTGCCCTAATCACTGGATATCCTTTAGGCCTTAGTATTTCTATTGCTGGAGGTATGGGTTGGTACAGTTTAGCTGGGGTTACCATCGGAAATATCGCTGGGGCACATTTTGGAAGTGTTGCCTTCCTTAGTAATTTAGCGCGAGAACTTTTCGCCTTTTTCTCTATCCCATTTTTATCAAAAAGGCTAAACTACTACAGTTGTATTGCGGCTGCAGGAGCTACAAGTGAAGATACCACCCTTCCTATTTTAATGAAATATACCAACGAAGAGATGGTTATTATTGCAGTGGTAAATGGAATGCTTTGTTCCTTCGCTGTTCCTATTATATTTTCGGTTTTTTTGTAACAATTCTTTGCTTTTTAATGACTTTTTCTCTATAATATAAGTATCACTTTAAATGATTACTAAATTCCAAGCGCTGATATCATATTTAGGAGGAATGAACTATGGCTGATTATACAAGCAATACCAATAATCCAATTGTAACTCTACGCAACTATTTTGGTCTAGAAGAACAATACCTAGATGCTAGCCCTAGCCCTGAATTAGAACCATTTATTCATCGGCTTGAAAACCTATCTAGCGAATACCTCAATAACAAAGTTTCGAGCGGGAATATAGAAGATTTCACTACTAGCCTTTTTGTTTCACAGGATGGATGCTCCGGCTACTTATTTATCTTCCCTCCACTCCAAGGTGGAAAAGATGTAAATATGGCAGAGCTCTTAGCTCTCTTAGCCAAACAACACATTGGCCATGGAGTTAATTATCCTCTCTTGACCAAAATTGCTAGAGAAAAGCAATATGCTAAACTCTTCTTGTTTGCAACTGGAATCCCTCCGATTCACGGAGAAGATGGGCGTATTGAACATCTAATTTCCATAAATACTGCACCAAGATATGACGAAGATGCACATGGGAATGTAAACTTTAAAAACCTCAATACCATAAACAATATAACAAAAAACACCTGCATCTGTAACATCATAGCTCCTACGCTAGGAGCCGATGGTCTAGATATTAAAAATCAAAAACTAAAAGCAATACCTGGAAAAGCTGCTGTTGTTCCTAAAGGGAACCACACTTTTCTAAGTGAAGATGGCTTAGAATTGCGTGCTGAACTTGATGGAAATCTTGTTTTAAAGCAAGATAAATACCATGTGGAAACTACCTTATCTATTGATTGCAATATTGACAATAGCATTGGAAATCTAAACTTCCTTGGTGATATACATATACGAGGTATTGTAAAATCAGGCTTTACGGTAGAAGCAAAAGGAAATATCACGATAGATGGAGAAGTCGAAGACAGTGTATTATGTGCAGGTGGAAACTTAAGTATTAGTCACGGAGTCACTGGATTTGACAAAAGTTCCTTACAGGTAGGCGGAACTCTCACTTGCAAATATTTAGAAAATACTACCGTGAACTGTGAAGGAATGATAAGCTGTGATAGCATTATCAACTGCAACATCAATTGCAATGACTCGATTTATGCAACAGAAGGAAAAGCAACCATCATTGGTGGAAATTTTAATGTATTTCATAAAGTGGTTGCAGGAACGATTGGAAGTAAAACCAACAAACCTGTTCGTTTTAACTTGGGGATTTCTTATAAAAAAGCGGAAGAAATGAATTTCCTTACCCATAAGCACAAAGAGGACAAAGCCATTTTAAGCAAGATAGATTCCAATATCCATTTTCTATCTACCAGACCAACTCCTAGCCAAGCGCAAGTCCACCTACTACAACAATTAAAGGAGCAGGCAGCTTTATATCAAGCGAGTCTTGAAACAGATGCAAAAAGGTTACAGGAGCTACAGGCAGAAACCTCTAACTTTGGCCATTGTAGCCTCTATGCCGATCTTCTTTACGCTCCTGCACATATTTCCATTCACTCTAGCCACTACCATATAAGAGAAACCTGGAACAGACATATGTTTTTGTTAAGTGAAGACAATGAAATAATTCCTCTTATGAAATAACTATACTCTAAGAACCTAAGATCCTTACTTTTAAGGATCAAGACTTTATAGAAAGGTATCCACCATGATAAAAATAGCCATTTGCGACGATTCGCAAGAAGACCGCGAACTACTTTGTTCCCTTCTTTCTACCATTGCTGCGCAACTTCATTACGAATGGGAACTAACCATATTTACAAATGGTCTAGATTTGAGTAACAACGAACAACATTTTGATCTTCTATTTCTAGATATAGTCATGAAAGGCCAAGATGGTATTGAGACTTTAAACACTTTGAATCAGTCTGATACCCTCATCGTTTTCATGTCAACTACCAACGATAGATGGAGAGAACTTTTCCACCATAATGTTATTGGCTTTATAGATAAGCCTCTTACACTAGAAGAAACAAGCTTTTATATCAAAAAAGCACTAGACAACATACATAACGATAAAGCCAAGCTTTTCACCTTTAACAAACAAGGAAAAACATATTTTCTTCGCTATAAAGAGATTATGTTCTTCGAAAGCATGGGGCACTATGTCCGAATTCAAACTACCACAGAAACCGTGGAATACAAAGGTAAACTAAAAGATATATGGACTATTTTCTCCCAGGAAACAAGCTTTTGCATGCCCAATCGTTCCTTTGTTGTAAACATGAACTTTGTCTCCATCTCGTCAAAAAGTCAATTGCATCTTGAACAGCTCAATCGTGATATTTCAATTGGTCGAACCAACAAAGAAGAAACAATTTCTCGCTTTATGAATTATATTAACAACAAAAATACTTTTTAATACCAAAAGAAGCTGGCATGATGCCAGCTTCTTTTGTATTAAAATTTATAATTTTTAGATTGAAAATCTGGATACGCAGATTCTAAACCATGTTCTGTTGAGTCTAAACCTTCAATTTCTTCATGAATCGATGCTCTCATTCCAATTGTTTTATGAAGTACTACAAACATAATAGTAACTGTCACAATAGTCCATAATGCAATCGCTCCAATACCAATCAATTGAACCAACAATTGATCTACTCCGCCACCATAAAATAAGCCGTTGTTATAATCAAAAAGACCTACTGCTATGGTTCCCCAAATTCCATTCACTCCATGTACTGCAACCGCACCTACAGGATCATCTATCTTTAACTTATTTTCAATAACGTATACCGAAGCAACTACTAAAATCCCTGCTACTGCACCAATCACTAGAGACCCAATGACATCCACATTAGAACAACCTGCTGTAATAGCAACCAAACCTGCCAATGAACCATTTAAAGACATAGATACATCTGGCTTTTTGTTGCGAATCCATGTATACATCATAGCTGTAATCGTTGCTGTTGCTGGAGCGATTGAAGTTGTAACAAAAATTTGCCCCAATTGCTCTATACTAGTTGCAGCTGCTCCATTAAATCCATACCAACCAAACCATAAAATAAATACTCCTAAGGCACCTAAAGTAATAGAGTGACCCAAGATAGGCTGTGATTTTCCGTGCTCATCATATTTTCCAATACGAGGCCCCAGCACCATAGCTCCAATCAAGCCTGCAATTCCACCAACAGTGTGAATAGCTGCAGAACCTGCAAAATCAATAAATCCCATTTGTACTAACCAACCCTCAGCATTCCATACCCAATGGGCTTGAATCGGATAAATAATAGCACTAATAATAACAGAATAAATACAATAAGTAGAAAACTTAGTTCTCTCTGCTACTGCGCCAGATACAATCGTAGCTGCAGTTGCACAAAAAACTACATTAAATACAAAAGCTGACCAATCAATGGATGCGAAGTCTCCAAATGGATTAAGTCCCCATCCAAAGAATCCATTTACACTTTCCCCTAGCATCAGATTAAATCCAATCAATAAAAAGGCAATAACACCAAGGCAAAAATCCATCATATTTTTCATAATGATATTCCCTGCATTTTTCGACCTTGTAAATCCTGACTCTACCATAGTAAATCCACACTGCATAAAGAATACTAACGCTGCTCCTATCAAAAACCAAATACTAAAATCCATACTTCTTTCCTCCTTTTATATACAAAAAGAGATAGCAATACCATGTGATAAACTCACATTTTATTTGCTATCTCCATTGATAACGATTTCTTTCCTATGTAATTCTTTATAGAGCATCTTTTCCGCGCTCCCCTGTTCTTACACGTACTGCATCTTGCACATCATAGATAAAGATTTTACCATCTCCTTCTATCCCTGTTTTAATTCCCTCTACGATTTTATCCACTACTCGATCTACATGCTCTGCTTCTACTACTGTTTCTACTTTTATTTTAGGTAACATATCTACACGATATTCAGCGCCTCTGTATTTTTTTACTACACCTTTTTGGTTTCCATATCCCATAACATTGGCAATATTTAATCCCAATATTTCTTCTGTCTCCAAAATCGCCTTTAACTCATCTAGCTTTTCTGGCTTGATAATAATTTCCAACTTCTTCATACTTTTTCCTCCATCACTTCATTTCTTTTCGTAATACAATGAAAAAAGGACATTCCACACCTAGTGGAACGCCCTTGTTCTAGTTTTATTATATACATTTTCGATTATTTGTCAAACACTTTTTTCAATTTTATATAAAATTCTTTGGAAATCAAATTTGAATCGCTGATATCTGCTTTTAATTCTACCAAACCTAATTCTTGTCTTGCATATATTACAAGAGCGATACAAGCTTCCATTGCAAAGCCTTTTCTTCTATGCTCTTTTAAAATTGAGTAGCCCAAACGTAGCCCATCCCTCTCTTCAAAACCGGCTCTCCCTATACAATCCCCCGTCTCTTTGCTCACCAAAGACCATATCCCATAATCATAATATTCATATTGGTGCTTTCTATACTCTTGAATATATGCTTCTATTTCTAATATACTGTCCAAGTTTTTTGGCACTTCCATGTACTTTTTATATTCATCATCAGCAAATAAATCTGCAAAGGCTTGTGCATCAGCTAAGATAGATTCTCGAATCAATAAATGCTTCGTCTCACATACTACTACAGGCAAACCATAGTGTCTCGCATATATTTTTTCTAAGTAGGAATCGCAGGTTTCCTCTATCTTCCCAATAACGTGCAAAAATACAGATAAGTCTTTTTCCTGTTCCAATAGTTGCAACATGGCATCTTCATCCAAATCGCCCAAACTCAATACCACTGCATATCCTGCTTGTTGCAACTGAATTAATTCCCTTTTCTCTTCTTTCATCCCCCAAATTAATGCCTGCTTAGGCTTTGTCACTAGTTTTTTCCATTCTTCTATTTGAAATATCATATTCTCCCTTTACTTTCCACTGCTAGTACGATAAAATAACACTATTGATTTTAGTATAGAAAAGAGAGGAATGCAAGATGAATCAAAACCCAATCGTAACCATTACCATGCAAAATGGCGACATTATGAAAGCAGAACTATATCCAGAAATCGCTCCATGTTCTGTAAACAACTTTATTTCACTAATTAACAGTGAATATTACAATGGACTAATTTTCCACAGAGTAATCCGTGGCTTTATGATCCAAGGGGGCTGCCCTGATGGAATCGGAACTGGTGGCCCTGGCTACACAATTCCAGGCGAATTTTCAATGAACGGATTCGACAACAAATTAGCACATGCACCAGGAGTTCTTTCTATGGCACGTTCGAATCACCCAGATTCTGCTGGAAGCCAATTCTTTATCATGCACCAAGCATCTCCACATTTAGATGGATCTTATGCTGCTTTTGGTAAAGTAATCGAAGGATTAGAAATCGTGAACAAAATTGCTGAAACACCAACTAGTTACCAAGATCGCCCACTAGAAGAGCAAAAAATTGCTACTATGACAGTGGATACTTTCGGAGTTACTTATCCACAACCAGAAAAATTATAGTATTTTTTTTCAAAAGGAGGGCTCATGTTCATATTTTGTTCATTTTATATTTAACATTTGTTTCATTAATTAACATTGTTTAGCTAAATATATTTTGTATGATATACATGAGAGATAAGTTAATAAAAATTTTTCTTTTTCATAACAAGCCGAATAGGGATTCCTATTCGGCTTCCTCCTTTTCTAAACCAATATACTCTCGGAATCTGTTTCCGAAATTCAAAAACAAAGTAGGCACAAATCGTGTGGAAACGTCTGTATTTGGTGGCTGTTTTCTAGCCACTTAGGTACAGCTACGTTGTAACCGAGCGAAAGCGCATTTTGTGAATACTTTGTTTTTGAATTTCGTAGGAAAGATTCCGAGAGTTCATAACCAATATCTTGAATTCGTAATAATAAATCACTTCTTCACTACATATAGTTAGAGAAAGACTTGGAACGTACTTTTATGCTCATTGCTTTACTTTTCTTATTTGTAGGACTTTATTTCACCTTGAAGTTTCGTTTCTATCAACTACGCTCCTTCAAATACTGCTTTCAGCACACCCTTGGTTCTCTATTTACCGCAAAACATAAACTATCCCACTCAGATTCTACTTCTATTTCTCCCTACCAAAGTATGTGTACCGTATTAGCTGGAACCTTAGGTGTTGGAAATATCTCAGGAGTTGCCATTGCACTAAGCCTAGGTGGACCAGGAGCAATCTTCTGGATGCTTGTGAGTGCCTTCTTTGGAATGATGACAGCTTTTATCGAAAACTACTATGGCTGTATCTATCGTATTTCGCACAAAGAAAGCTTTCGTGGCGGTGCTATGCTCTATATGGAATACGGTTTAGGTAATAAATTCCTTGCTATCTTTTTCTCTTTAGCAACCATTCTTGTTTCCTTTGGTATGGGGAATATGGCGCAAAGCAAAGAAATCGTCATAGGAATTCAAGATATGTTTTCTATCTCAACAAGCAAATCAAGCTTTATTTTAATGCTCCTCTTATCTACTATTATCATCGGTGGCATCAAGCGAATTGTTAAAATCACAGAACTTTTTGTCCCTTTCATGGCACTAATCTATCTAAGCACTAGTATTTTTGCCATTTATATGCACAAAGACCAATTACTTCCTATGATCCAGCTTATCGTAACAGAGGCCTTCCAAGTTTCTTCTGCAACAGCAGGAGTAGCTGGCTTCACACTTTCTCATTGTTTAAGACAGGGAATACAAAGAGGTATCTTTTCCAATGAAGCTGGACTAGGATCGTCTATTTATGCTCACAGTGCCTCCTGTAACACTTCTCCAGTTTCCCAAGGCCTTTGGTCGATTATGGAAGTATTTCTAGATACCTTTATTGTGTGTAGTATCACCGCCTTGGCCATTCTCACCAGTGGAGTTTATGACATGTCCCAATATGCTACCTATGCCGATACCATGCTTCCAGATCATTTACTTAGTGGATCTAGTTTAACAGCAGAGGCTTTTTCTAAAACTTATGGAGATATTGGTCACCACCTTATTTCTGTTCTTATTATTTGCTTTGCATTTTCTTCCATTCTAGCCTGGAGCTATTATGGCGAACGGGCTTGGACCTATTTATTCGGAAATACATCCATACCTTTCTTTCGAATTTTATTTCTTGCTTGTACCTTTCTTGGTGGAAATATAAGCTTGGCTCTCATTACAGATTTTTCTGACTTTTCCAATATACTTATGGCAATCCCTAATCTACTTGCTCTCTTTTTACTGATACAAAAAAAGCCCATTACCCTTTGATATACAAAGGGTAATGGACCTTGTCCACTTAATATTAAGCTTTGTTTACAGAACCGAATAGTTCCATTTTTTCTTTTACTGTAGCTTTGATTGCATCAAAACCTGGAGCTAATAATTTACGTGGGTCAAAACCTTTTCCACTTAAATCTTTTCCAGCCTCGATATACTCACGAGTAGCTGCTGCAAATGATAATTGGCATTCTGTATTAACGTTGATTTTAGCAACACCTAAAGAGATTGCTTTTTGGATCATATCAGCAGGGATACCTGTTCCACCGTGTAATACTAATGGTAAAGTTCCTGTTAACTTTTGGATAGCATCTAAAGTATCGAAGCTTAATCCAGCCCAGTTTTCTGGGTATTTTCCATGGATGTTACCAATACCAGCTGCTAAGAAATCAACACCTAAGTCAGCGATTAATTTACATTCTGCTGGATCTGCACATTCGCCAGTACCAACTACACCATCTTCTTCTCCACCAATTGAACCAACTTCTGCTTCAATTGAACATCCTTTTGCATGAGCTGCTGCTACGATTTCTTTTGTCTTTTCAATGTTTTCTTCGATTGAATAGTGAGAACCATCAAACATAATTGAAGAAAAACCAGCATCTAGACATTTGTAGCAATGCTCTAAACTACCATGATCTAAGTGTAATGCTACAGGAACTGTAATGTTTAAACCTTTCATTAATCCATTAACCATTCCTACCACTGCATCATAACCACCCATATATTTACCAGCGCCTTCAGATACACCTAAGATTACAGGTGAATTGTTTTCTTGAGCTGTTAAAAGGATCGCCTTTGTCCACTCTAGGTTATTAATATTGAATTGACCAACTGCATATTGGCCTGCTTTTGCTTTTACAAGCATTTCTTTTGCTGAAACTAACATTTTGTTACCTCCTAAATTTTATTAATTAGTGATTTATTTATCCGCATAAGCGTCTAATCCAGTTAAGTAATTTTCGATGTGAAGAATTGCTGATTCTTCATCATTTCCATTTGCAATCACGTGAACAACATCACCTTCGTTTGTACAAAGGGTCATCATTCCCATAATGCTTTTTGCATTAAATTTGTGTCTTTCATTTTCTAAGTATATCTCACTATCATACTTATTAGCAATTTGTACCAATACTGCTACTGGCCTTACATCTAATCCACCTTCAAGTTGCACCTTCACTGTCTTCTTAATCATAATCTTCCTCCGCATTGAGCAATCTTATCAGCTAATAGATTCTTCTCTAAGCTTATTTGCTATATCGCTGATTTTTCGTAGTCTATGGTTTACTCCAGATTTCCCTACAGGAGGACTTAACAACTCACCTAACTCCTTCAAAGCTAACTCAGGATTCTCTAGACGTATTGTTGCCACCTCGTATAATTGATCAGGCAAATCACTTAAACCATGCTTTTTCTTGATGTATTCTATATCTTCTAGCTGCTTTGTTGCTGCATTGACAGTTTTATTAATATTGGCAGCTTCGCAGTTTACTCGTCGATTGATATGATTTCTCATATCTTTTACGATTCGCAAGTTTTCAAGTTCCATCAAGGCATTATGAGCTTCCATAATATTGAGTAAATCAACAATCTGGGCACCCTCTTTCAAGTATAACACATAGTGATTTTTTCGCTCTACAATTTTACCATCTAGCGAAAAAGTATTCAAGATATTTTTTAAATATGTAGCTTCTTCTTCCTGTTCCGTGACAAATTCTAAGTGATACCCCTTTTCCGGATCACTAATGGAACCTACACACAAAAATGCACCTCTCAAAAATGCTCGCCTACAACAAGTTTTCTTAGATAAGTTGTTTGCGACTTGATCTTCCACCTCATTCAAGGAATGAATAAAACAAAATAACTCTTCTTCTGAAAGGGTTTTATCAAAGTCTATATTAAATGTTTTTTTAATTAATGTAAAGCCTTTTTTTATGACATCCTTATTTTCTGTATGAAAACCGATGGTATAACTATCATTTTCAATTCTTCCAATCTGTCCGCCATAG
Organism: uncultured Lachnospiraceae bacterium; assembly: GCA_964369945.1. Lineage (GTDB taxonomy): Bacteria > Bacillota > Clostridia > Lachnospirales > Lachnospiraceae > RGIG6307. Next base: position 36,006 of record CAYJHO010000006.1, on the reverse strand, counting down.
CGATACATTGCAGTAATTTCTGCCATGTTACAATGCTTGTTTCTATTCGTAACTTCTGCTAATTCTTTCTTTATCTCTGCTGAAAAAGACATAGTACTCCTTATTTTCCGTGTACGTTAATATCTCTATGTTGAATGGTAACTCCACAAATATCCATTTCCTTTAACTTTTCGTAAATACGATTTGCAAGAGTCACACTGCGGTGCTTTCCACCTGTACAACCAATAGCTACGACCAACCTAGATTTTCCTTCTTTGATGTAATTTGGTACTAGAAAGTCAAGCATATCTATTGTTTTATCCAAAAATACATTAGCCTCTTCGAAGCTCATTACATAATCTTGTACTGCCGAATCATTTCCTGTTTGAGTCTTAAGTTCTTCAAAATAGAAAGGATTTGGTAAAAATCGAACATCAAATACTAGATCTGCATCGATTGGCATTCCATGTTTGAAACCAAAAGATAATACGGTTAAAATTAATTTATGAGACTCTTGATCATGAAGAAAGATTCTATCTAGTTCTTCCTTCAATTCTCTTGTAAGAAGCGAAGAAGTATCAAAGGTATAATCTGATTCTTCACGAATCGCTTTCATCAGTTCTCTCTCTTTATCAATCCCAACTTGCACCCCTGCATCAGGAGACATAGGATGCACTCTTCTTGTCTCTTTATATCTCTTTTGCAAAACTTTATCGGAAGCATCCATAAATAAAATCTCGTACTGGTATCCTTGTTCTCTAAGCTCTGCAAGAATATTAGATACCCCACCAAAAGATTGGCCAGTTCTAACATCAATCCCTAAGGCTACATTAGAAATTTCGCTCCCGGGCATCGTAATCAATTGCATAAATTTCCCAAGTAAAGACAAGGGTAAGTTATCTACACAATAGTAACCAATATCTTCTAACATTTTAAGTGCCGTGGTTCTACCTCCACCACTCATTCCTGTTACTACAACAAATCTCATGTTTCCTCCATTCATCAAATTTATTTTCACTCAAATCCCCAGAAAATAATCTCAGGCTCTAACTCTACTCCACTATCAGACCTTACTTTTTCCTTGATATGCTCCATCAAGCGCTTTACATCATCGCTGCTTGCATTCCCTGCGTTAATCACAAATCCACAATGCTTCTCGCTCACTCTCGCGCCGCCAATCTGATGCCCTGCCAAGTTACTATCCATAATAAGTTTTCCTGCAAACAGTCCCTCTGGCCTTTTAAAGGTACTTCCTGCACTTGGAAATTCTAGCGGTTGCTTTTCTTTCCTTTGTTTCATCAGGTGATCCATGGTTGCTTTGATTTGCTCTTTATTTCCTGCCGTCAATTTCATAGTCACTTGCGTCACAATATATGCATTTTGTTTCAAGAAACTAGTACGATATCCAAACTCTAATTGATCAGCCTCTAGACTATGAAATTCTCCTTCTCTATCATAAGCTTCTACCCTTGTTACAATTTGTGCAAGTTCTCCTCCATAAGCGCCAGCATTCATAATCACACCACCACCAATAGTTCCTGGTATTCCATGACTAAATTCTAAACCTGTCAAACCCGCTTCTAAAGCCTTCCTAGCAACCATAGCCATAGTTGCACCTGCCTTTGCTACAATGGTATCTCCTATCACTTGAATTTCATTCATAGATTTCCCAATCGAAAGTACAATACCCTTTACTCCCCGATCGTGAACTAATAAATTACTTCCATTCCCCAACACATAACAAGGAATATTCTGCTCTGCTGTATATGTCAATACTTCTTGAACTACTTGCTCTGATTTGGCTTCTACAAAACATTCTGCCTTACCACCAATGCGAAAAGAAGTATGCTTCGCAAGAGAATTTTCCCATTCTACTTGCCAATTTGGATACCATTGTTCTATTTGCTCTCTCACACTAACCTCTTACCCTATTACTAATTTTGCTGCACCATAGATTCCAGCATCGTTTCCTAATTGTGCTAGTGCAAACTTGGCTCCTACACAACCTCGGAATACTGCTTTATCATAATACTTTTGAATGTATGGAAACATAATTTCGCCAGCATTCGATACACCGCCACCAAAAACAAAAATTTCTGGGTTTACTACTGCTGCAATACTAGCTAATGCACTTCCTAAATAAAAACCAAATTTATCTGCCACCGATTCCGCTAAGCAATCGCCTGCTTTTACTGCATCCCATACTGCTTTCGCTGTCACATCTTGACCTTTTAATACAGACTCTGCACCTTCTACTGCCAATGCTTCTTTAGCCAAACGAACCACACCAGTTGCAGAAGAGTATTGCTCTAGACATCCACAGTGACCACAGTTACATGAAACTGTTTCATGGTGATTTACGATTAAGTGGCCAATTTCTCCACCGCCGCCGCCAAATCCAGCAATCAATTGTCCATTGGCAATCACACCACCACCAACACCAGTTCCCAAAGTTACGGCTACGACATCCTTGTAACCTTGTCCGCCGCCTTTCCACATTTCTCCTAAGGCTGCTATATTAGCATCATTTGCTGCTTTTACTTTTAACCCAATCAAATTACCTAATGCATCATCAAGGTCGATTTTGCCCCATCCTAAATTAACAGCTCCATGTACAATTCCTTCACTGTCTACAGGTCCAGGAATTCCTACTCCTACTCCGATTACTTGCTCTTTACTCAAAGATTTCTCAGACAACTTTGCTTCAATACTCTTTGCAATGTCAGGTAATACCTCTTTGCCATCCTCTTCTGTTCTTGTTGGAATTTCCCATTTATCCATTAAAGTTCCTGTTGCTTCAAATAAACCAATCTTTACTGTGGTTCCCCCAATATCTACTCCAAATACTACTTGCTCCATGTTAAATATCCTCCTCGTCCTCATCTTCTTCTCGTCTCTTTGTCATGGATTCTTGCACTCTCTTATAAAGCTCTTGTGCAGCATTATAACCCATTTTCTTTTGTCTAAAGTTAACCGCTGCCGATTCCACTATGATTGCTAAGTTACGCCCTGGACGCACTGGCAAATGGTGACACACTACTTTATTTCCCAAATACTCTGTATAACTTTGTTCTAAACCGATACGGTCGTATTCTTTTTCTCTATCCCAATCCTCTAGGCAAATTACCAAATCGATGCCCTGTGTTTCCTTAACACTAGAAACCCCAAACATAGTTTTGATATCTACAACTCCAATACCACGTAATTCAATGAAATGCTTGGTTACATCCGGAGCACTTCCTACCAAAGTAACATCACTTACTTTTCTGATATCAACAGCATCATCGCTTACTAATCTATGACCTCTTTTTACCAATTCTAAGGCTGCTTCTGATTTACCAATGCCGCTTTCACCAGTAATTAAAACACCTTCTCCAAATACATCTACCAATACACCATGGATACGAATAAAAGGTGCTAATTTTACATTCAACCAACGAATGCACTCTGCCATAAAGCTAGAAGTAACTCTCTCTGTTTTCAAAATAGGAATTCCATACTCTACCGCTTTTTTATAAAATACTGGCCCCGGATTAAGTCCACGACAGAAAACAAAGGCTGGAATTGGGCACACAAAAAGTTGATCATAAATCTCCTCTTTTTGCTGATCTGACATCCCTTCCATATAAGACACTTCCACTTGTCCAATAATTTGTATTCTTGCTGCGTCAAAATGCTCAAAATAACCTGCTAACTGTAATGCTGGTCTATTTACATCTGAAATCTTAATCTTTCTTTTCTCGATCTCAATACCTGGTGTAATTACTTCTAATTTCATTTCGTCTATAAGAGTTGTTAAACGTACTGACGGCATAGTAACCTCCTTATAATTGTATTATATTCATGATTCTAATTTTATTAACAGTTTAACACAGATAAAAACTATCGTAAAGCAGACTATTTATGAAAAAACGAAAAAATATTTTCTGCGATATTCCTTGGGATTCCATCCACTTCCATCAACGCTTCTACACTTGCATCTTTGATATCTTGTATGGAATCAAAGTGCTTCATCAAAGCTTTTCTTCTCACAGACCCAATTCCTTCAATTTCATCCAACACACTTCGTACTTGTGTTTTACTTCGCAAACTTCTGTGGTATTCAATGGCAAATCGGTGAGCTTCATCTTGTATCCTAGTGATCAATCTAAACGCTTCACTATGCTTATCCATCGGTATTTCTTGGTTGTTAAAATAAAGCCCTCTTGTAGAATGAGTATCGTCCTTGACCATGCCACAAACTGGGATATCTATCTCTAATTCTCTTAATACTTCTAACGCAATATTTACTTGCCCTTTTCCACCATCCATAAGTAATAAATCGGGAAATCTAGTAAAACTTCCTAAGTTAGTTTCTACCGTCTTTTGTTCTTCTAAACCGTGGCGAAATCTTCTTGTTAACACTTCTTTCATACAAGCATAATCATCGGGGCCTTGCACTGATTTAATGCGAAACTTTCGGTAGTCGCTCTTTTTAGGCTTTCCCTTTTCATAGACTACCATGGATCCTACATTTTCAAATCCATTAATATTTGATATATCAAAGGCTTCCATTCTATGAATTTGCTCCATGCCAATGCTACTAGCTAACTGCTTAACAGCACCTATAGTGCGTCCCTCTTCACGCTTTATCTTCTCCTTATCTTGCCTCAAGATCATTTTCGCGTTTTCTACTGCTAAGTCCACTAACTTTTCTTTTTTTCCTTTTTTAGGAATGCGAATATAGACCTTTCCACCCCTTAACTCTGAAAGCCATAAGGACAGCAATTCATGCTCTACAATCTCACTCTGAATCATAATTTCACGTGGAATAAACGGAGTCCCTCCATAGAATTGTTTCAAAAACTCTTGTATAATTTCTTCTACGTCTAGGCCTTCTATATGTTCCATATAGAAGTGTTCTCTCCCTATCATTTTCCCGCCACGCACAAAGAAAACTTGTACTACTGCATCATCATCTTCTTTTGCCACTGCTACAATATCTTTATCCTCTTGATCACTGTCTGTTATCTTCTGCCTTTGTGCAATTTGAGTCACTCCTGCAATCAAATCCCTATAGTTAGCCGCTTCTTCAAACTCCATCTCCTGACTAGCCATTTGCATCTTTTGTTCTAAATCTTTGAGTACACTTTGATAGTTTCCATTCAAAAATTCTAAGGCTTCCCTCATTTGCTCTCCATAGGCTTCCTTGGATACATAGCCTTGGCAAGGCGCATCACACTGCTTGATATGGTAGTTTAAACAAGGTCTTTCTTTCTTGATATCCCTTGGCAATACACGATTACAAGTTCTTACCTTAAATAGTTTATTGATTAACTCTATGGTATTTTTAACAGCAGTAGAATTAGGATATGGCCCAAAGTATTTAGCCTTATCCTTTTTCAATTCTCTGGAAAATAAAACTCTTGGAAACGCTTCTTGCACAGTAACTTTAATAAACGGATAGGTTTTCCCATCCTTTAATAAGGTGTTATATTTAGGATTGTATTCCTTAATCAAATTATTCTCTAATACTAGAGCTTCTAAGTCCGAATGAGTAACAATATATTCAAATTTAACAATCTGACGAATCATCTTGTCAATCCAAGGTCCTCTTCCTACTTTTTCTCTAAAATAACTACGTACTCTATTCTTCAAATTAATAGCTTTTCCTACGTATATAACAGTATCAGCCTGGTCGTGCATTAAATACACGCCAGGCTTACTTGGTAAATTCTTTAATTCTTCTTCTAAATGAAACATATTTCCCTCAAATCCTATCCAGAAAACTTACCGCCTTGTTGCTCCTCTTGTTCAGCTTGTTCCTCAGCTTCTTTGAGCTGTCTTAAATTCTGTTGTTCTACTACGATTTTGAAATTTTCTTCTGAATCTTCACTGTTCTTCTCTTTCTCTAATTCCTTTAGCTTTGCCTCTTCTATATCACGCTTTCTCTCAGCTTCTCTTTCTAATTCAGCTGGGGTCGGCTCTGGCTCAGGAATGCCCTTTTCTGCACGGTAAATCTTCATAAATTCTTTGCCTGTAATGGTTTCCTTTTCAATTAGGAATTCTGCTAGCTTATCCATAACTTCGCGGTTTTCTTCAAGTAGTAACTTGGCTTTATCGTAGCTTTCCTTTAAGATATTCATTACCTCTTCATCAATGGCTGCTGCTGTTTTATCTGAACAATTCAAAGAAGTATGTCCACTTAAATATTGACTTTCTACTGTTTCTAAACTCATCAATCCAAACTTTTGACTCATACCATATTGAGTTACCATAGAACGCGCAATCTTGGTTGCTCTTTCTATATCGTTAGAAGCTCCCGTTGTAACAGTGTCAAAGATGATTTCTTCTGCTGCACGACCTCCTAATAATCCAACTAACATAGCGCGAAGCTCTGCATCAGAATTTAAATACTTCTCTTCTTCTGGCACATGCATAACATAGCCTAAGGCTCCCATCGTACGTGGAACAATGGTAATCTTTTGCACTGGTTCACTTTCTTTTTGTAAGGCACTAATTAGAGCATGACCCACTTCATGATAAGAAACAATCTTACGTTCCTCCTTACTCATGATTCTATCTTTCTTCTCTTTTCCAACTAAAACTTGCTCCACTGCGCCAAATAAATCCTTTTGGTTAACGCAAGTCCTTTTTTCCTTCACGGCATTGATCGCAGCTTCATTAATCATATTTGCCAAATCAGAACCTACCGCTCCACTGGTTGCTAAAGCAATTTCATGTAAATCTACGGTTTCATCCAATTTCACATTCTTTGCATGTACTTTTAATATCTCTTTACGGCCTTTTAAATCTGGGCGATCTACTATAATCCTTCTATCAAAACGACCTGGTCTAAGCAAAGCTTTGTCTAAAATCTCTGGTCTATTGGTTGCACCTAAAATCAAAATACCTTTACTAGAATCAAAACCATCCATTTCTGATAATAATTGATTTAAGGTTTGCTCTCTCTCTTCGTTTCCGCCGCCATACTTCGAATCACGACTTCTACCTATGGCATCAATTTCATCTATAAAAATAATACAAGGGGCATTTTTATTCGCATCTTCAAATAAACTCCTTACCCTAGAAGCTCCCATACCTACATACATTTCTACGAAGTCAGAACCTGTCATAGAAAAGAATGGTACGCCAGCTTCTCCTGCTACTGCTTTTGCCAATAGCGTCTTTCCAGTTCCTGGAGGTCCCACTAATAAAGCACCTTTTGGTAATTTAGCTCCAATTCCTGCATATTTTCCAGGATTGTGAAGAAAATCTACCACTTCTACTAACGATTCCTTGGCTTCATCTTCACCTGCCACATCTTTAAAGGTAATTCCTGTTTCCTTTTGCACATAGACTTTGGCAGTGCTTTTCCCCATGCTAAATGGTCCGCCTTTGCCACCCATTCTCTTCATCAAGAAGTTAAATAATAGTAACATCAAACCTACTGGTATCATATATGACAACACCATCGTAAGAAGGCCTGCATAAGAATTCGGTATTGCTCGATCAAAGATAATATCTGTTTCTTCTAGTCTCGCAGAAAGAGTTGTGTAATCTTCAATCATGGCTGTTACATACATTTTCCTAGGGCTATCCGAATAATAAGCTAAAAGAGGATTTAACTCTTCGGTAGCTTCTTCTTCTACTGGTGTAATATACAGAATATCTTCCTGTATTTGAATTTCTGAGATTTCTCCTTGCTCAAGCATCTCTAAAAAAGCCGAATATGTGATTTGCTCACTCGTACTTCCTGAAAGAAGGCTTGTAATTAAGCTCATAAATAATAGTGTGCTAGCAGCTATGATCACCCAACTAAGCCAAGGTGGCCTTTTGTTGCTTGGTTCGTCTCCATTGGGACCTTTCTGTCCATTCGGCCCATTTCCATTTTTGTTTCCATTTTGATTATTATTATATTCATCTCTATTATGATCCATTATCATTCCTTTTCTTTCTTTATTATATGTTAAATTTATTCGTATTCCTCCACTCATTATAGAATGCCAAATGACATAAAGCAATATCTCTTTTGTGAAAAAACTGTGTTATAGGTAAAATATAACATATTTGTTTTAAAAAAAATAGTAGATTTTCACAAATATTCGTTGTATAATATATTCTTAAATTTAAAAATGAATGGAGGTAGAAAATGGCAGTTAAATATGTTTTTGTTACTGGAGGAGTTGTTTCGGGATTAGGTAAAGGGATTACTGCAGCTTCACTTGGTCGTTTATTAAAGGCAAGAGGTTATAAAGTTACCATGCAAAAGTTTGATCCCTACATCAATATTGATCCTGGTACTATGAATCCTATACAACATGGCGAAGTATTTGTTACAGAGGATGGAGCAGAAACTGATTTAGACCTTGGTCACTACGAGCGTTTTATCGATGAAAACTTAGATAAAAATTCTAATGTAACCACAGGAAAAGTTTACTGGACGGTTCTTCACAAAGAAAGACGCGGTGACTATGGTGGTGGTACCGTACAAGTAATCCCTCATATTACAAATGAGATCAAAAGCCGTTTCTATCGTAACTATACGGATCAAGATACTAGAATTGCAATTATTGAAGTTGGAGGGACTGTAGGTGACATCGAAAGTTTGCCGTTTCTAGAGTCCATTCGCCAATTCCAACATGAAGTAGGACATGAAAATGCTATTTTAATTCATGTAACCCTTATCCCTTACATCGCTGCAAGCCAAGAACTGAAAACAAAACCGACCCAAGCAAGCGTAAAAGAATTACAAAGTATTGGAATTCAACCTGACCTTATTGTATGCAGAAGTGAGTACGCTTTAGACAAGCAATTAAAGGAAAAAATCGCTTTATTTTGTAATGTTCCCAAACAAAACGTACTACAAAACTTGGATGTAGAATATCTATATGAGGCGCCTCTAGCAATGGAAGAAGAGCACCTCGCGCAAGTAGCTTGTAAAGCCCTACAACTAGATTGTCCAGAACCTGATTTAAGCCAATGGAAACAAATGGTGGAGGACTTAAAGAAGCCAACTAGCTCTGTAACCATTGCTCTTGTTGGAAAGTACGTCCAATTACATGATGCTTATATCAGCGTTGTAGAGGCTCTAAAGCATGGTGGGATTCCACTTCACACTACGGTAAACATCAAGTGGATTGATTCTGAATTGGTAACACCTGAGAATGCCAGTGAACATTTTGCAGATGTGGATGGAATTCTAGTACCTGGTGGCTTTGGTGACCGTGGAATTGAAGGAAAAATTTCTGCTATTCAATATGCTAGAGAGCAAAAACTTCCTTTCTTAGGAATTTGTCTTGGAATGCAACTAGCAATTGTAGAATATGCAAGAAATGTTGCTGAATTTGAAGATGCACATAGTATTGAATTAAACCCTGCAACGCCTCATCCTGTCATTGCTCTTATGCCAGATCAAAATGGGGTGGAGGATATCGGCGGTACCCTAAGATTAGGTTCTTATCCTTGTATCTTAGATAAGGATAGTAAGTCCTATGAACTCTATGGAAGTGAGGAAATTTTTGAACGCCATAGACATCGCTATGAAGTAAACAACGATTACCGTGCACCACTTACCGCTGTTGGAATGGTTCTTTCTGGTCTTTCACCAGATGGCCGTATTGTAGAAATGGTAGAAATTAAAGATCACCCTTTCTTTGTTGCTACCCAAGCTCATCCAGAGTTAAAAAGCCGTCCAACCAATCCTCATCCATTATTCAAAGGATTAGTAGAAGCTGCTTTAAATAGAAACTAAGAAAAAGCCCCAATAGAACTTGAGCTCTCACTCATACATTCTATTGGGGCTTTTCCTTCTATTTGATTTTCTTGAGGAACGCCTCAACACCTTCTACTATATCTTCATAGGTCTCATCAAAATTCCCTGTATACCAAGGATCTGCTATATTTCTATCACTTCTAGCAAAAGACAACAACTTACTTACCTTCTTTTTAGTATCTACACCGATAATTCTTTTAATATTAATAAGATTCATATCATCCATAGCAATAATATAATCAAAATATTCATAATCATCTGCAGTCATTTGCCTTGCCTGTTTTCCATCTACGGAAATTCCATATTGAGCTAATTTATCTCTTGTACCATAATGTACAGAATGTCCGATTTCTTCTCGACTCGTGGCTGCTGATTCAATTTCAAATTCTGTCGCTAAACCTCTCTGATTGACTAAATCTTTCATTACAAATTCCGCCATAGGACTTCTACAAATATTACCATGGCAAACAAATAATACTTTTATCATCTGTGCTTACCTCTCTAATATAATATGGTTATTTTTATACAATTTTACCATATATAAGAAAGATGTCAATCTATTTATCGATAAATTCTAAACTAAATGGTGTTCCACGCTCAATATCTTTAGAAGCTTTCTTCCCTAAGATATCTTTTAAGTATTTTGGTGCCAAGCCATATCCTGGACGAATACTTCTTACATTTTCTTTTGTGATGACTTCCCCTTCTTTGATATCTTCTACCACAAATAGGGATCTTGCAAAGACTCTGCTATTCTTCTTTTTCTCCGTTAACTCAAAACAAGGTACATCTACCATCTGTTCCACTCTTCGAATACGTTCTACCATAGTTTTAAACTCTTCTACATCCATGGAGAAACTAGCGTCAGGACCTCCAATTTCACGATCCAAAATAAAATGCTTTTCTATCATCTCTGCGCCCATGGCAACTGCTAGGCATGCCACTTCATCCCCCATGGTATGATCAGAAAGGCCTACCTTTACCCCAAATTTCTCTCTCATTGCTGCCATATTGGATAATCTAGCATCCTCAGCTCTTGCTGGATACTGAGAGGTGCATTGTAACAATGTAATATCCTCACAGCCATTTGCCTTACAAGCAGCGACTGCATCTTCAATCTCTTCTAAACCAGCTACCCCAGTGGAAATAATAATTGGCTTCCCTTTGCTCGCTACATATTCAATGAGAGGAATATCTGTAATTTCAAAAGAAGCTATCTTGTAGATAGGTGTATCCAATTCTTCTAATAAATCTACTGCGGTTGGATCAAATGGAGTAGAAAATATTTCAATCCCTATTTCTCTAGCATAATCAAATAATTCTTTATGCCACTCCCAAGGCGTATAAGCACCTTGATATAATTCATACAAAGTAATACCATCCCAAATAGTCCCTTGCTTCAACTGAAAATATTCATTATCACAATCGATGGTTAAGGTATCTGCCGTGTAGGTTTGTATTTTAACGGCATCTGCTCCACAGTCTTTTGCTGCCTTAATTGTCCTTTTAGCTATTTCTATTTGGTGATCGTGGTTTGCAGATAATTCTGCTACAATCTTAGTTCTCATCTATCCTTCTCCTCTAAAAACCTCTCTAACATCCTCTGGATTCCTTGTTCCAAATGACAAGAGCTCATATTCTTTGTGATATCTTCTCTACTCTCATATGCTAAAAGAGGGGCTAATTTTTCTTGTATTTTATTAAACTTTTGGTCAAAACTTTCCTCTTTATCTAGTATAACATATTCTTGTATCATTCCCATTTCTAATAAGCCTTGCACATTCTTCTCTTGGTTATCAATTACTTGTACTGCTAAAAAAGGAAGTTTACAAGCCATCAATTCATAGGTCGTTTGTCCTGCTGCAGAAATCGCAAAATCACAAGATAACATCAATTCTCTCAATGACTTGGCATCTATATTTTCATACACACTCACTGTCTTGCCTGCTTTTGAGGTCAAAGCTTTGATTTCTTCTTTATTATCAAATGCACTGCCTACAATTACATGTACATGCACATTTTGTTCTAAGGCTCCTACCACTTGCATTGCTACAGGGCTTACATTACACACGTCTGCTCCCCCCATAATAATGAGAATATCTTTTACGTCTTGTTCTAATGTTCTCTTACTGTTAGTTCGAAAACTAGAACGAAGCACTGCATAGTCCATACCTAATAAATACTCTAGATTAGCTGATTGTGGATAGGGAATATTAGGGGCAAAGATAGCAAAATTAAGCACCATACCCTTTGGATATTCTAGTCGATTGACATCGTCGATATAAAGCACTCTTTTACTCAGCTTACTTAAGCTTGTTAACACTTCCTTACTCACCAAATAAGAGTCCACTATCACATAAGAATCTTCACTTACGTAAATACTGATGTCTTCCATCCAATTTTCATATCGAACAGAAAAGGTAGATAGAAACTCTCGTGCTGCATCGTCTCCATGAACGACAAAGGTAACTTGTTGTCCTGCTTCTAATAAGGCTTCATATATCGCACTGCAACGAGCCAAATGCCCTAAGCCATTCTTGCTACCGCCTTCTGTAAAAATTACTATTTTTTTCTTCACGCACTTCTCCTTACAGGGGCACTTGATATTCTTTTCTCTTCTTAAATTGAGAAAGATGGGTAAAACCTAAACTCTTTAATATTTCTATGGCTCTGGTAAATTCCCCTTTGAAATCTACCGCAGTATGGCAATCACTACCCAAGGAAACCTTCGTTCCACCACAAGATTTATATAAATCAAACATATAAATTAAATACTCTTCATACTTATGGCGATACAAAAATCTAGTATTAAATTCTAAGGCCTTTCCCTCCTTAATAATATGCTCAAAAATTTCAACAAGCTGTTGTTTGTGCTCAGAAAGGTCTATCACTTCTATATATCTAAGCAAATAATCCAAATGTGCTAATACATCATAATTATGATAACTTTTAATTGCACGTATATATAAATCCAAATATTTCCTATTCGCCTCGCTTGGACTTAAATCTAACATAAATCCTTTGGTAGATACGTCTGCTACTTCATCTTCGTGAATGGACATTAGTACTAAGTCAAAAGGATACGTCTGTAACATATCTTCTGTCTCACCTTCTATTCCAGGTTTATAGCCAAACTCTACTCCCATTCGTATCTCAACTTCATGTTTTTGCTCTAATATCTTAATCGTTTCCATCTGCAATTCATAATCTGGAACAATATCCTTGCCGAAGAGACAACACCTTAAATCCATGTGCTCTGTGGTTACTAAAATAGTATCTCCCGCTACTTTTGCCTTCTCAATATAGGCTTCTATGGATTCTTCTGAATCACATGATAAGAAACTGTGAACATGTTGATCTACTATCTGCATTTCCTTCTTCCTCCGCTTTCCTTTATATACGCTTCATTACAAGCATTATACGATGATTCCTAGCTCATGACAAGAATTTCCTTTTCCACTTGACAAGCTCCTTGTTTACATGCTAGAATCCCAATTGTAAACCATCACCTTCAAAACAGTTAACAATTAACTTGAAAGGACTAACCAATGAATACTAAAACACAACGCTTAGTTACTCTATCACTAGTTACAGCTATCCTATGCATCTTCTCCCCTTTGGCATTGCCAAGCCCTAGTGGAGTACCCATCACCTTGCAAACCTTTGTATTGGCCTTAGCAGCATATCTACTCAAACCAAAACAAGCAATGACTTGCCTTCTATTATACTATTTATTAGGAATCATCGGCTTACCTGTTTTTGCTGGATTTAGAGGAAGTATCGCCTCCTTTACCGGGCCAACAGGCGGATTTCTCCTAGGCTTTAGCTTCCTTGTCTTTCTAGCTAGTCTTGGTCTTACAAGCAAAAAGAAATGGCTTAGCATACTCCTGAGCGCAGCAGGATTACTAGCTTGCCATTTCCTTGGAATCATTTATTATAGTTTCTTGAGTCATACCGGTTTTCTCACAGCCCTTGCCACAGTCTCTCTTCCTTATATCATAAAAGATGTGGCTTCTCTTGTTCTTGCCTACTTAGTAGCCAAGACTATCAATAAACGACTAGTGTTACGTGATTTATAATTCTTCAATTTGATAGCGAATCTTTTGCATCTTTTCATCTGTTTGTGTAATGACATCGGCACATTCTTTTAATTGATTCGCTATCTCATCTGCATGCCCTATTTCTTTTTTGTATTTGAGCTGATGCTCTAAACTTGCCCAGAAATCCATGGCGATGGTTCTAAATTGCACCTCTACCCTCATCGATTTCTTCTCATCGGATAGAAAGATTGGAATGTCTATAATCAAATGTAAACTGCGATACCCATTTGGCTTAGGATGTTCAATATAATCCTTTCTCTCCACCACTTGAATATCATCTTGCATGGAAAGCATTCTAGCTAGATTATAAATATCTTCAATAAAGGCACAAACAACTCGAATCCCTGCGATATCATTTAATTCGCTTTCCATATTTTCTATATTAATAGCCAAACCTCTACGCTTTAGTTTTTCTACGATACTGATTGGCTTTTTAATTCTTGTACTAATGCTTTGAATTGGGTTTCTATCATGCATGATGGAAAACTCCTCATCCAAAACTCTTAATTTAGTTTCTACTTCTCTTAATGCGCATCTATGATACATCATCAAGTTTTGAAATGCTTTAAACCCTTCTTGGCCTTGGCCGCTATTCATTCCTTCTATCATCTTATCCATTGTAAATTCCATGAATTTCTCCTTCAATATTTCATAACATTTTTCTATATGCTCCTCATTATTCCACAAAATTATTATAATTCTGTGAACTCAGAAAAATAATTTGTAATTCAAAATATGAATTTTTTTTAATCATTTCATCAATTATGTTGACTTTTTCTACATCATCATGTACAATTGAGGAAGTTTACGTCATCTATTTAACGTGAAAAAGATAGACGTACTTAAATTAAGAGTATTGAAAGTGAGGTTTTTTTATGAGTAATAATTTACACAAATTTGTTCTTTCACAAGAACTTAAAGATGTTATTGATAATAGCCCAAGTGTTATTATCCCTAACAATACGAAAGTATTATATGACTTGATTTTTGCTAGCGAAGATAGCCAACATTTAGAAGTAGCTTATGATGTAAAAGGTTCTAAAGTAGTAGAAGCTAACGTTGTTCGTTGTAAAAACGGTGTATCTGTTAACTTTACAGAAGACTACATGAGAAGAAGAGATCCAGATTGTATGAGAATTTCTGATGATCTTCCAACTGACAAACCACGTTTCAGCGATGTATACGGATATGACTTCCCAACTCTTAGAGGAGAAACTATGGAGTGGTTAAAGGGTCAAGAACTAATTCTTATGCCTTTTAAAGCTGGTGGATCTCAATTTGGATATGATGCTATCTTAGTGTGCCCAAGAAATACTGCATTCTTTGCTATGGCTTTATCTCAATTGCAAGCTTTTATCTCTATCGATGAAGTAGAAGAAATCAACCCAAGAGCTATCGTATATGTTGCACCACCTTTTAGACATACACATTTCCAAGGAAAGCAAGTATGTGTTCATAATCGTGGTGAAAACTTACATGAAATCTTTGCTTATAACTTATATCCAGGTCCATCTGCTAAAAAAGGTATCTATAGTGTGTTACTAGATATCGGTGAGCAAGAAGGTTGGGTAACTGCACATGCTTCTGCAGCACGTATCATCACACCATATGAAATGGAAATGGTTATGATGCACGAAGGTGCTTCAGGCGGTGGAAAGAGTGAATTACTTCAAGATGTACACCGTGAGTTAGATTCACGTGTATTACTTGGAACTAATATTTTAACAGGTGAGAAAGAGCATATCAGCATGAGCGATACTTGTATCATCGAACCTGTAACAGATGATATGGCAATTTGTCATCCTGATTTCCAAACTAACAGTGGAAAATTAGCATTATACGATGGGGAAGAAGGTTGGTTCCTTCGTGTTGATGGTATTACACACTATGGTTGTGAGCCAATGTACGAAAGATTATCAATCCATTCAGAAGAGCCATTAGTATTCTTCAACTTACAAGGTCATGCAGGCGCTACTGTTCTTCCTTGGGAGCATGTACTAGATTCAAATGGAAAGCCTTGTCCTAACCCACGTGTTATTATTCCACGTCACTTAGTAGAC
Organism: uncultured Lachnospiraceae bacterium; assembly: GCA_964369945.1. Classification (GTDB taxonomy): domain Bacteria; phylum Bacillota; class Clostridia; order Lachnospirales; family Lachnospiraceae; genus RGIG6307. The sequence goes on along the minus strand of CAYJHO010000006.1, from coordinate 20,113 downwards.
AACATCGTTACTTCTCCTGTAGAAGTAGACGTAAGAAGCTTTGGGGTTCGTATGCCTCCTACAACAGCTGATAACCCTGATTATGGTATCATTGGTTTAATGCAAATCCTTCCTCCAGCTTTAGCTTGGTTGTGGAGACTTGTTGCACCACGTGGTTTCAAAAACCCAAGTATCAGTGGTAACTCACCACTTGCTAGTGAAGGTGTTGGTTCTTACTGGCCTTTCGCTACAGGAAAGCGTGTAAAGCAAGCTAACTTATTATTAGAGCAAATTTTATCTTGCCCTAATACACACTATGTATTAATTCCTAACCAACATATCGGAGCTTACCATGTAGGTTTCGCTGCTGAGTGGATTTCAAGAGAATATCTTGCAAGACGTGGTGGTGTTAACATGAAGCTAGACAGATTATCTCCAGCTCGTTGTCCACTTATGGGATTCACACCTAATGAAATGCGTGTCGATGGTCAAAAGATCCGTTCTAAGTTCTTAAGACCACAAACACAAGAAACAATGGGTGATGCTGGTTATGATGCAGGAGCTAAAATCCTTTATGATTTCTTCGTTCAAGAATTAACTCAATTCGATGTAGAAGAATTACACCCAATCGGAAAGCAAATTTTAGAAGTATTCAAAAACAATGGTTCTGTTGAAGATTACTGCAAAATTATCCCAATCGGATTAAAATAATACAAAAATTTAGCCAAGGAAATTTCGTATTTCCTTGGCTTTTTTTGTGCTTGCTATGGCTTCCAATATGTTTCCACACATCTTTTTAAAACTTTTACATATCGCTTTCCTAATTCTGGCTGATCAAATAAAGTACCAACCTCTCTTTGTGCCACTTCAAAAAGGCAACCACTTGCAGCAAGGCATACTGTTTTGAAATATTCTTCTATGGCGCTTTCATCAAAGATACCTTTCATCGCTAAGTGATCTGCCCTAGGTTTGCTATAATAAACAATATCTGTCCCTCTTAGATACTCACCAATCTGACTCTCCTTGTTAAACGGTGAAACTGATAATTTCTTCAAATTCTCCCATTTTGATAAATAATCTGCATAAATAGCATCCACTCTCTCACAACAACCATAGGACAATAGGCCAAATCTTCTCCTCAACCTATCTTGATAGGGAAAGACAAACTCACCAAACATTTCTGGCGATACTGCTGTCGTTTCTTGAGATTCTAAAAACCCCCAGCAGTGTTCTGTCTTACTTACTTCCTCACTAGGTAATTGGGAGTTAAATGCATAACTTTCCTGGGCGATTGGAGAAAGTCCTACCGTCGGAAATAACAACTTTTCTTCTTCTAGAAAATCATAGTATCTCTCATAAACATTACATGCCATATTCATCACTCGGTGTAAAGCCTCTGGAGTATCATACATCGCCATATAGTAGTGTTCCATTCCCATCAAGTGTACCAAGGAATTTGTCATTTCACCAGGTAGACTTCCCATTCCCATTTTGATTGGAAGGATATCACCGAAAATCTCTTTCGCTAAATCTCTTCTAGCCAAGCTCTCCTTACGATCCACGTGAAAGTTTCCACCTTTTAGTAAGTCAAAACTTTCCTCTAGATTCTCAATAACTGCATTAATATGATATCCATTCGACTTTTCTGTTGAACTTTGTCTAGTAATATTTGCTGCCAATCCAAAGGGACTAACATGGGTATGCCAGCCTAGCAAGAAATAATCAGGAACTGGAGTATCGTCTTCAAATAACTCACGCCCTACCATAGTACTCAGTAGCTGTGCCTCAAATCCCCTAGCTTCTTGCCCTACGCACTGAAGTCTATGGTACACCACTTCGTCCATAAAATTGGAAAATAAGAGTCGTACTGTGGGCTGTTCTTTTCTTCCTTCTCCCAAAGCCTTCCACTTTAATAATATTCTATGATTTTCCTCATCCTTTGCATATTCCATTTGTTTCTTTGCCAGTTCTCGTAATCTCATTTGATCGTTCTTATCCATAGAAGTTCTCCTTACAAATTTATTGTAACATACAATTTACTCTACACTTTTCAAAGATTCTATCATATCAATCTTCTTTAGTTTACCTAGCATCATTCTATTTGCAATAATTGAAAATACAAAGGTTAATATCACTGAATATAGAATGCTATCCCAAGTAGCAACACGCCCAAACATAACAAAGTCCATCTCAACTTGTGTAATAATAAAATTATGTGCGAACAGGCCCAAGAAAACCCCTACCAAAGCGCCAAAGAACGTAAGAATCATGTTTTCTTTAAAAATATAGTCCTTGGTTTCCTTATGATTAAAGCCTAGCACCTTTAGGGTTGCAATTTCCCTTTTCCGTTCGCTAATGTTAATATTTGCTAAATTCCCTAGTACAACAAAGGCAAGACCTGCCGCGGAAATAATAATCACCAAGATAACTATATCCATACTTCCTGTGATATTATCAAAACTAGAAGATAATAAAGTATTAAAACTAATCCCTGTTACCGCTTCCATTTCTAACACCTTATCTTGTAACACCTCTTCGGACACCTCACTTTGAAGTAAAATCGCATTTGTTATAGCTTCTTCTCCAAAAAGACTTTCATAATAAGTTGCACTCATATAGATTTCATGCATTACATACTTTTCGAAGATCCCTCCAACTACTGCAAAAACTATGGTTTCGTCACTTGCTTCTATCTGAATTTCATCCCCTACATTTAAGTCTAACAGTTCTGCTAATTTCTCATTGATTAGAACAGAATCATCTGCTAATTCTAATAAAGTTTCACTTCCACGTTCCCTTACTACTTGCATTTCGCTTAAAGAATCTTGATTTTCAAACACTTGTAGATAGGCAATTTGTTCGACTCCATTCCCAGTGACTTCAATTGCGTTGGTTGTAATTGGCACACTTACTACGGATTCATCTAGCTTATTTATTTCCTCTAACAAAAAGCCTAACTTCTCCTCTGACAAATCTTCTTCTATAGAAACCGTAGTCTCATACTTGGTCAATTCACCAAATTGTGTTTCTGAAATACTACCAATAGAACCGCGTAAACCAAAGCCGCTTACTAACAGACAGGTACAGCCAGAAATCCCTAGTACTGTCATCACAAAACGCCTCTTATAACGGATAATATTTCTAGCGGTTACTTTATTGGTAAAAGAAAACCGCTTCCATAGGAATGGTATCTTTTCCAGAAATATTTGTTTTCCAGCTGGAGGTGCTTTGGGTCTTAGTAAATTACTAGTTACTTCTCTTGTCTCTACGCGGATCGCACTAAAAGTGGTAAGACCCATCACAAGTAAAAACATCACAATAGCAAGCAACATATTTCCCCAAGGCATTGCATATTGTATCTCCGGTAAATGATACATAATTCCCCAAGTATTATAAACCACTGGTGGGAAGATTTGAATTCCTACCACGGCACCAATACAACCTCCTAGGATGGTAGCACTCAACGCATAAATGATGTACTTTGAGGTACATGCGAGGCGACTATAGCCAAGTGCTCGTAACACCCCAACTTGTCCTCTTTGTTCGTCTATCATTCTTGTCATAGTGGTCAAGCAAACTAAGGCTGCCACTAGAAAGAAAAACACGGGAAATATAAGACCAATGGCTTCCATTTGAACAATGGTATCTGCATAAGAAGAAATAGAATAGTGCATATCCCTAGAAAGAACTATCCACGCACCTTCTTCTAAGTCCTCAATCTTAGCAAGAGCATCTTCTAAGTCTAGCTTCGCCTCTTCTAACTCTTCTTCCCCTTCGATTTTACTTTCTTCTAGTTCAATTTCTGCTTCTTCTAACTCCAACCTAGCATCATCAAGCCCCTCTAATTCAGTACGCAAAGCTTGTAACTGTGCTTCTTGCTCTGGTCCTGCCATTCCACTGGCAACCAGACTTTCTAATTGTGAAATCCCTTCTTCCAATTCTGCTTCCCCATCTTCTAGTTCTGCATATCCATTGGCAATTTCTTCTTCTGCATCCTGTATCTCAGTTTCAAACTCAGCTAATCCATCCTCATATTCTGTAAGCCCATCTTGGTACTCTTCCATAGCTTCGCTTTTGATTCTGTCTGCTCTTGCCGATTCTTGGCTACTTGCTACTTCTTCTAAGATGGCTTCTTTCTCTTCCATTAAGGCTAAATACTCCGGAGAAAAGGAATTTAGCGCCTCTCCTTCCTTGCTTTGCACAAATACAGTAGTGTAATAGTCTTCGGCAAAGGCCTCTTCTGGAAGGTATAGATAGGTATCTAAACCAAGATTTTCCAAACTGCTTGAGCCCTTTTCTTTGCTCATATAATGTGGTGTTGTTACCGTTCCTACAATAGTAAATTCTGTTTCTGTTAACACTTCCTCTAGGTCCATGCTAGCTCGCTGTACTGTTACTACATCCCCAATTTCAGGTACCAAGTACAAATCGCTAGTAATTTCTGCTAAAGCTTCATTTGCTGCTTCCGGCAATCTTCCCTCTACTAATTGTATTTGATTCACTACTTGATCTTCTGACAAAGACTCTAAACGAAAGATATAATAGTTATCATCAAAATGTGCCTCTACGTCTAGAAAATTTCCACCTTCTACTATAAAATCATCGCTGGCCCCTTGAATAGCCTCTAAATCTTCTTTGTCAAATCCATAGTTGGAATATAGTTGAAAATCTAAGAAATCATACTCATCTAAATAGTAATCTACGCTTTCGCTCATGGCAGGTGACATAGATAACATACCTGCAAAAAAGGAAACTCCTAATAATACTATGGTCATAAGCATAAGATATTTTCCAAGGGAGAGTCGAATGGTTCTAAAAGTTTCTAACAATAATTTATTTTTCATATTGCCTCCTACCATTCTATTTGATCCACTGGCATAGGGTTTTCATTGATTTCAGTAGACAAGATTTTCCCACTTTTCACCCGTATTACTTTGTCTCCGATTGGGCACAAAGATAGGTTGTGGGTAATCAGCACTACGGTCATATTGTACTTTTTACAACTATCTTGTAGCAACGTTAAGATTTGTTTACCAGTCTGATAATCAAGGGCTCCTGTTGGTTCGTCGCAAAGCAATAACTTCGGATTCTTGGCAAGAGCTCTAGCAATCGCCACCCTTTGCTGTTCCCCACCGGAAAGCTGAGATGGAAAATTGCCCATTCTATCTTCTAATCCTACTTGCTTTAGAATTTCTTTTACATCCAGTGGTTCTCTGCAAATCTGTGTGGCTAGCTCCACATTTTCTAAAGCTGTCAAATTCTGTACTAAATTGTAAAACTGAAACACAAAACCAATATCATACCTACGATAATTTGTAAGGTCCTTTTCATTTGCAGTGTCAATCCTTTTTCCATCAATGGTGATTTCACCAGAACTACATAGATCCATTCCACCAAGAATATTTAAAATTGTGCTTTTCCCTGCACCGGATGCTCCAGCAATAATAACCAATTCTCCCTTTTCTATCGAAAAATCTACACCGTCAAGTGCTTTAATATCTACCTCACCTACGTGGTAGGTCTTTTTTACGTCTTTAAATGTAATATAACTCATAATTTTCTCCTCTATGAATAAAGCGCTATCTAAACTTAAGTTTCACTATTATTATAAACCAAAAACTCACAATATAATAGTCAGAAACTATAACATTGTGAGCCTTATTTTTATATTATTTTATACCTATTGCATAGTTTTATTCTTAATGAGTAGACTCTGATAAGCCTCTTACATCTTCACTATGAATCACAATGGCTTCTATCGCAAGTACAATCCCTTGCAATATTAGCTCTAATTCCATACTCGGAAATTGCTCTCTTCCTACTGTCTGTTCCGGCAAAAAAGGAATATGAATAAAACCGCTTTTCCTATTTGGATACTTCTCTTCTATCAAATGCCTCGTCCCAAAAGTAACATGATTGCACACAAAAGTTCCAGCCGTATTCGAAACAGCAGCCAACAACCCAGCTTCTTTGATTCTAGCAACCATAGCTTTGATCGGCACTGTAGTAAAGTAAGCTGCTGGTGCTGCTTCAAACATCGGCTCATCTACCATTTGATTCCCCTCATTATCTGGAATACTAAAATCATTGATATTGATCCCTACTCGCTCCACTGTAATTTGAGCCCTACCACCGGCTTGACCAATGGACAAGATTACATCTGGATTATGCATCTGAATTGCAGTTTCAATACAGTCCAAACTCTTATATGCTACGGTTGGTATTTCTAGTGTTATTATTTCTGCTCCTAATATTTCCTTTGGAAGTCTTTTTATCACTTCCAAAGCCGGATTAATACTTTCCCCACCAAAGGGGTCAAAACCAGTTACCAAAATTTTCATAAAAAGTTAATCCTTATTTATTGATATAATGGCCCATATGTAGCACAAGCTCTATAGTCTTGACCTTCCTTATCCATACCAAATGCATTCCATGCTGCTGGTCTATAAATATCTTTTTCTGGCACATTATGCATACACACTGGAATTCTAAGCATAGAAGCTAAGGTAATCATATCTGCTCCAATATGTCCATAGCTAATTGCTCCATGATTTGCCCCCCAATTATTCATTACAGAGTACGCAGAGGTAAAAGCACCTTCTCCTGTTGTTCTTGGTACAAACCAAGTACAAGGCCAAGTATAGTCTGTACGCTTCCATAATTTATCTGCAACTTCTTCTGGCAAATCAATGGTATAACCCTCACAAATTTGTAGGACTGGTCCAATACCTTTGATTAGGTTTAATCTGACCATAGTAGCTGGCATCTCTGCTCTTGTTTGGAATCTTGAAGAGAATCCGCCCCCTCTAAAATACCCATTATTTGCTGGATTCCAAGTTGCTTTCGAAACAATTGCTTCCGCATCTTCTTCGGTTAAATCATACCAAGCTTTTACTAAGTTATTCCCATTTTCATCTTTTGCTTCTCCATTAAAATCAAGACAAGATGCTCCCGAATTGATTAAATGAATAAAGCCGTCCGAATCTTTTGCTTTTCCTTCTAATTCATATCCTGTATTCTTTAATACTGCTTCTGGACTCCAATAGGTACGTACATCTGAAAACATTTGTGCTGAGTTTGTTAGTAGTTTTCCAAATAACATAGAAATTCCATTTAATACATCGTTTTCTGTAGCAAGAACATATGGTTCACGAATTCCATCCCAATCAAATGAGGTACACATAAGAGCCTCTGGGAAGTCTGCATTGGGATAAAAGTCTGTCCATTGTCTTTGCCCTTGGAACCCTGCTGCAATAGCATTATGGCCTAACATTTCCTCTTCACATCCTGCTGGTAGATTTGGATTTCCATTCATCAAATCTTTGATGATACACATCATTTTCACCACAAACTCTAAGTCTGCTGCTTTTTCTTCTTCTGTTTTTTGTACTTCTATAGGGTTGGTATCAAATCCGATTTTGCACTTTTCTTTTGTCCATGCTAAGGCTCTCTTATATTCTGCTTCATCATAAATACCTTCTGTCATACGACGAATAATCTCTACCTCATCTACAGATTCCACACGCATCCCTAAATAGTCTTCAATAAAGTGAGGATCGATAATAGAACCACCAATTCCCATACAAATGGATCCTATTTGTAGATATGATTTTCCTCTCATGGTTGCGGCTGCTACCGCTGCTCTACCAAAACGAAGTAACTTTTCCACTACATCTTCTGGAATCTCTGTTTCTCCTACGTTTTGTACATCATGTCCGTAGATACCAAAGGCAGGTAGTCCCTTTTGCGCATGAGTTGCTAGTACAGATGCTAGGTATACAGCTCCTGGTCTTTCTGTTCCATTTAATCCCCATACAGCTTTGATGGTATTCTTGTCCATATCCATCGTTTCAGAACCATAACACCAACAAGGAGTTACTGTAATGGTAATATCTACGCCTTCTTTTCTAAACTTCTCTGCACAAGCAGCTGATTCTGCCACGCGGCTTATGGTAGTATCTGCAATTACTACCTTTACCGCTTCTCCATTAGAATATTTTAAATTATCTTCTAATAATTTAGCTGCACTCTTTGCCATTGCCATGGTCTGTTCCTCTAATGAACCTCGAACATCCAAAAAACCTCTTCTTCCATCAATGGTTGGACGAATTCCAATCACAGGATATCCTCCAATTAATCTATTCTTTGCCATACTTCTTTTCTCCTTTTCGCTTATTTTGCTTCGTATACTGCTAGATACGATAAGCATGCTTGTTCTCTGCACTCTATAATTTCCAAGTCTAACTGTTTCACTTCATAAACCTGACCCAAATCCACTATTTTCTTATAGCCAATTATCGTCGCTTCGTAAACAAATTCGCCTCCATTTACTGTAATACGGAATTTTTCCACTCTTTGACTCTTTAAGATATTTTCTTTGATTTCTAGATATTGCACTGGTAGCTTTTGATCAAATTTCATAGTTACTTTTGCTTCTGTTCCAGACTCAGGCATATAAAAACTCTCATAACTATCCTCTAATAAACTAGTAACATCTCCTGATTCTGCCTTTAGATGAGAAGCATTTAATTTATTATCTGTCAAAGAAGCTTTGATTTTTTCCCCTAATTGCTTTAGGTGCTTTACATCATTTTCATGAATCAAACCTTCCTTTGTTGGAGGTATATTAAGAAGTAAGGTACAATTCCCACCAACTGTCTTGCAATATAATTCAAATAATTCCTCTGGTGATTTTACTTTGTCATCCTCTTCCTCATGATAGAACCAACCTGGACGAATGGAAGTATCCACTTCTGCCGGAAACCATACCAATTCTTTTTCCAAAGCGAGGGCTTCTCTACTTCCCAAATCTTGATCACTAGAAGTTATTTTTCTTTCTCTAAACTCTTCGTCATCACTTTGCTGGCTGCTGCTAGCAATGCGCTCTAAGTCCATCATTCGCTTACTTACTACACTCCACTCAGAATCTCTTGTATGTCCAGCCTCATTTCCACACCAACGAATATCTGGACCACAGATATGAATACAAGCATTTGGCTGTAGCTTACGAATTAATGCATAGTAACGCTCCCAATCATATTTTTGTACTTTTCCATTGGAGCCTTCTCCACAAGCACCATCAAACCATACGCTACAAATATCCCCATATTCGGTTAATAGTTCTGTTAGTTGAGACGTAATATAATCATCATAAGCGGTACCATGTCCATAGCTTGCATGATTTCGATCCCATGGGCTTACATAGACACCAAATTGAAGTCCTGCTTCTCTACATGCATCGGATAATTCTCTAACAATATCCCCTTCCCCATTCTTGTATGGACTGTTTTTAACACTATGCTCTGTATATTTACTAGGCCATAGACAAAAACCATCGTGATGCTTACAGGTTAAAATAGCGGCCTTCATTCCTGCATCTTGAATGCTTTTCACCCATTGTTTTACATCTAGTTTTGTTGGATTGAAAATGCTCGGAGATTCCGTACCATCTCCCCATTCTTTTCCTGTATAAGTGTTTACTGTGTAGTGAAAAAATGCATAAAACTCTAGTTCTTGTAAGGCTACTTGTCTCTCAGTCGGTACCACTTGTATTAATTCTTTTACTCTATCTTGATTCATAGCTCTCTCTCCTATATTGCTGTATACTTTCTAATATCAAAGGATTGGTAGATAGTCTCTCTACCTTCTTCTTTTGATAAAAATTCATTCTCTTGCATCATTTGAAGCATTAAATTTCCTAGGGCAGTTCCTTCACTTGGTCCTGCATGTACTTCCTTTTTTGTTGCATTAGCCGTTAATTGATTCAAATATTCTGCATTGGCACCACCGCCCAAAATATGAATTCTACGATAGCTTCTTTTCGTAGAATTCTCTATATTTTCAATGGTCTTTGCATAACAATCTGCTAAACTAGCGTAGATTACGGTTGCAAGTTCACCTATTGTTTCAGGTACTACTTGACTCGTCTCTTGACACTCCCTTTTTATCGCCTCTATCATACTCACTGGCGCCATAAAACATTCCTTTGTCACATCCACTCTAGAAGGAAAGTCCTCCTCCTCTGCTGCCTGTTCACAAATTTCTGCAAAACTATACTTATGATCTAACTCTTTTCTAAGCGATTGAATCATCCAAAGCCCCATAATATTTCGCATATAACATATATTCTTGTCATAACCACCTTCATTGGTAAAGTTGTGTAAACGGCTAAATTCCGAGCAATCTGCTTCTTTTCTTTCTACCCCTAATAAGGACCAAGTTCCTGAACTTATGTATACAAAATCATCGTCATTGGCAGGCACTGCAAGTATTGCTGATTGTGTATCATGGCTACAAGGCAGTACTACCTTGGTATCAAAGCCAAATTCTTCTACTAATTCTTTTCGTAAACTGCCAAGGGTCTCCCCTGGCATGGCAATCCTTTGAAATAATTTCTTCGGTATCCCAAGGCTTTCAATTAAATCATAATCCCAGCTTCTCTTATCTGCCTCTACGAGTTGAGTCGTAGTAGCTTCTGTATATTCATTTACCATATTTCCGGTTAGTAAATAATGGAAGAAATCAGGTACCAATAAAAGAGCCTGTGCCTTTTCTAGGATTTCTGGTTCTTGCTCTTTTACTGCCATCAATTGATAGATGGTATTAAACATCATCTTTTCAATTCCTGTTCTTTGATATAAATCCTGTTCTGAAATAACGGCAGAAACTTTCTGATCCATTCCATCGGTACGTGAATCTCGATAGGCCACCATATCGCCTAGAACTTCTCCCTTTTGATCTAGCAGCACGAAATCCACTCCCCAAGTATCAATCCCAATACTGATAGGAAATTTTTGAACGTCCTTACACTTTTTGATACCTTCTTTGATATGAGAAAAAATAACTTCATGATCCCAACACAATCTACCAGCTTTTGTTATCATAGCATTTTCAAAACGATAAATTTCTTCTAAGAGAATTTTTCCATTTTCTACCCATCCCAAGATATGCCTTCCACTAGAAGCGCCGATATCAATCGCTAAATAATAGTTTTTCATATAGTACGATCCTTTTAATCTTCCTTGTTAAACTTCTTATATCCTGGATGACGACCTGTCACTTGATAATATCCTCTTAAATCAATGAGCTTTTGAATGTTTTCTCTACTGATATCATGAGATCCACCTAAAATTACGGCGTTGATTGTAATCTTTGCCCATAACTCTAAACTTTCCATACGATAAAAAGCAGTCATCAAATCACAACCTACGGCAAGTGCTCCATGATTTTCCAACAACATTACATCATGCTCTTCTAAATATGGTTCGATAGAATCTGGAACTTCTGTGGTAGACGGTGTTCCGTAAGGAGTCAATGGAACACTACCAATCACTGCCACATCCTCAATCATGTTATACATATCCATTGCCTTATGCGCAACGGCAAAGCCTGTTGCACCTGGTGGATGTGCGTGGATTACACTACCTACATCCTCTCTCTTTTCATAGCAACGTAAATGCATTTTAATTTCACTAGATGGACGAAGTCCTTCTGCTCCTTCTAAAATTTCACCCTTTTCATTGATACGAATTAATTTATCCGGAGTAATAAAACTCTTACTCATCCCTGTTGGTGTACATAAAAATGTTCCATCCTCTAGTTTTGCAGTAACATTGCCATCGTTGGCTGCTACCCATCCTAATTGCCACATTTTCTGGCATATATCACACATTTGTTCTTTGATTTGTATTATGTTTTGCATAAAGTCTCTCCTTTGAATCTTTTTTACATTATAACATTGTGTCTATTTTCCTACTTGTGTTATACTGAAAGAAACTATGACAATATTCACTTTTTGGAGGTCTCATGAAATACTTAGCATCACACGAACATCGTAGCCGTGGAAGTATCAGCTTCCCATTTGAAATCCATTACCTAACCGAAACACATCCTAGGTATGAAATGCCTTTTCATTGGCATTATGAGTATGAATTTATTCATGTTCAATCTGGGACCTTTACTGTTTTTGTGAACGAAGGAAGTTATACCTTAGAAGCTGGAGACAGCGCTTTATTGTTTGGTGGAAGTGTGCATGGTGGGCAACCAAACAATGCTTCCTATTCTTGCCTTGTATTTGATTATGCCACCCTTTGTAGTAAGAATTTTTCAGAACTAGCTAAGACCATATCTTTATTCGAAACTTACGATTTAAGTATTTATATTATGAGAAAGGATATGCCCTTAGCCCCTATTGCCAAGCAGCTATTTGAGGCTTTCCAAGGGAATTCCTTAGATGCTACACATAAATTAGAAATACTAGGCTCTACTTTTCTTTTGATGGGTGGAATCCTATCCAAACTAAAAGAAGAGGCAAAGCTAAGCCTCAATGCTAAACCCAATAAACATATGGAACGAATCAAGAATGTACTAAGCTATATGAAGCAAAACTACGCAGAGCATATTACCTTGGATATCTTGGCAGAAAAAGCCGATTTAAATGCAAAATACCTTTGCCGATATTTTAAACAATTAACAGGAAGAACTCCCATTGATTATCTCCTATATTACCGAATGGAGTGTGCCTGCGAACAATTGATTTTCACAGACTCTTCTATCACTGAAATCGCCCTATCTTGCGGTTTTAATGATATGAGCTATTTTACTAAGAAATTCCGCCAACTAAAAAATACAACACCCCAATCCTATAGGGTGTTGTATCAAGCTAATGTTTAATCTATTCCTTATTGGCTAAGCAAATCCATAAAATCATCTTGTGTCATAGCGGATAATTGATTTTCCTCTCCACTAATGATTTGATCTGCTAACTTTTTCTTCGTCTCTTGCATCTTTACAATTTTTTCTTCGATAGAGCCTTTTGCAATAATCTGATAAACCGTCACTACTTTCTTTTGTCCGATTCTATGGGCTCTATCTGTGGCTTGGTTTTGCGCTGCTACATTCCACCATGGATCATAATGAATCACAATATCAGCTCCTGTTAAGTTCAAACCTGTTCCACCTGCCTTTAATGAAATCAAAAAGACTGGCACCTGATTTTTGTTAAATTCATCCACAAGCTGTAAGCGCTGTGCTTTTGGAGTTGCTCCTGTTATTTTGTAAGTTTCAACTCCTTCTTGTGCTAGCCTTGCTTCTAGAATTTCTAACATAGAAGTAAATTGAGAAAAGAGCAAAATCTTGTGTCCACTGTCCTTTGCATTTGATATCAACTCCATACAGGTTTCTAATTTTGCTGATGTACCATGATAATTTTCATAAATTAAACTTGGATCACAGCAAATTTGACGAAGCTTTGTAATCTCTGCTAATACTTTAAATTTGTTCTTTTGAAATTCCGCTTCTCCTCCATCTAAGCTCTCACGAAGTTTTGCTACATTGGCAGTGTAGAGTTCCTCCTGCTTTTTATCCATCTTGGCTTGAACTAGTTCTTCGATCTTATCTGGAAGATCCTTTAATACATCTTGTTTTAATCTACGCAAAATAAAAGGTGCTACCATATGCTTTAGATGTTCTGCAATCTCTCCATTTGTTTTTCTTACAATAGGTGTTTCGTATCTCGACTTAAACTTACTGTATTGGTACAGATATCCTGGCATCAAGTAATCAAAAATACTCCATAATTCACTCAACCTATTTTCGATTGGAGTTCCCGTCAAGGCTAGTCTATGCTGTGATTGTATCACCTTTACCGCTTTTGTTACCTGAGCTCCTTGATTCTTAATATACTGGGCTTCATCAATAATCTCATAGTAAAATTCTACCTCCTGATAATGCACGATATCTCTTTTTAACAAATCATAAGAAGTAACAATTACATCATAATCTGCACTGCTCTTCAATAAGTCAGTCCTCTCTTTTGGGCTTCCAGCTGCCACAGCCACCTTCAGCTCTGGGGCAAATTTACTAATCTCACTTTCCCAATTATAAACTAAGGAAGCTGGTGTCACAATGAGGGAGGTCTCTTGTGTTTTGTTACTATTCTTCTTGCCCTGCAATAGGGTAATTACTTGCAAGGTTTTTCCAAGTCCCATATCATCTGCTAGTATTCCATTAAAACCATACTCTGCTAATAAACACATCCAACGGTATCCTGTCTTTTGATAAGGTCTTAGCACGCTTTTAAGATGCTTTGGCACCTCAAAATCACTATCATCAATGGTTCTAAAATTTCTTACTATTTCTTTTAGTTTTCCATCTCTTTCATATTGTATTCCATCTTTTCCCTGTAATAACTGATCAATATATAGGGCTCGATATGCCGGAACTTCTAACTCTTCTTTTGTAAAATCTCGCTCCGTAAGTTGCAAGCCTTCCATCAACTCTGAAATAGTATCTAAGCCCTCTCCATCTAATGGTAAAAAGCTTCCATCTCTTAAGCGGTGAAACTTCCTTTTCTTTTTGTAGGAATCCAAGATTTCATTTAGTTCTAAAAAGTCAATATCATCTGATTGTAACTGTAAATTTAATAAATCACTTTTTACCTGTACCCCAACAGAAATCTTTGGTGTAGGTCTTACCTTCATCCTCTGTAGTCGATCTGAAATATGAACCTCACCAATATTTGCTAGCTCCTGAGTTCCTACAGTCAAAAACTGATAATTAGTTTCTAGATCATCTTTGATAAAATACAGATTCTGTTCCCTAAGATTGGAGTATTTTTGGAAGATACTTTTCAGAAATAATTTATTGCTTCTCTCCATATACCCCTTTTGTTCTAAGAAGTCACTGTAATCTATGATATTTGCCCCTTGATATACCCTTACTTCTACTACGATTTGACCAGTTTCATTTTCATCTAGATAAAATTTATAGGCTAACTCCTCTACAAATACCTCTCTAATTTTATCACCATGTTGTTCTATGATCTCGATGTAACTCCTTATTTTATCTATTACCTGCAAATAAAGTGCTTGCACTACATTTGGTCCAAATACTAATTTTGTTCTTTGTGTTCTTAAATAATTCTCAAACAAAGGTTTGGTAGCTAGAAAAAACTCTTTGTCACTGATATGGATTTTCCCTAAGCGTAAACAGTAGTTATTCTCTTGCCCTAGAAACATGCAAGTTCTTTCTAATCTAAGTTCTAGTGAACTCATCTTCTCATCACCGTCTAATTGAGGCACTACTAATAAGCTAAGTTTTGGATTTTCTCTTGTAATTGGTGCAAGAATCTTGGACTTTTTATTCCCATCCTCTACATTACACTCGATTTGTTCTAGATCAAGAATTGACATAAGTTTGTCCACAGAACTAGCGGTAAGAGGCAACTCTCTTTTGATTTCTACATCATAGCGAGATTCCTTTTGCATTTGCCTTACTGCAACAGATTCGTCAATTCGATCTACAATAAAATCTAAGTACAGCTCTCCTTGCTGACTAAAAGCTTCCCGTTTGTGTAACAGCTTAAAATCTTTTCCGTATTCAATCTCACTTTCCTCTCTTACCGCTTGTACAAAGGCGGTTAAGTTTTTAATCACATATTTCTTATCTGCCCCAATGCGAAAAGAAACATACCATCTCCCATCTAATTTCATCGTCAAGCTAGGAACCAAATCTACTCCGCTCGTATGCTCTAAGACATTCCCTAATTCTTTATTCACATAACTATCTAATAGGTGAAAGGAGTTTTTTTCTGTATATAGGTCAATTCCTTGCGCTACTACTTCTTGTTCTACCCACAAAACTGCAGCGGTTAAATGAGAGCAACACTTTTGACTATACCAAAAGGAATCTCTATTTTCATTACAGGTACAGTACCCCCGATGAATGGTGTCCTTTGTTATTACCAGTTCTTGAAAGCAATGCCCATCCTTTTTTTCTGCCACAGAAGAGTTTAGAACAATTGCCTTTTCTTGCGTTTTCCCTTCTAAGAAGGCAATCCTACTTGCATGGATTTCTAATCTATTTTCTTCTAAGATTTGCATGGCTTTTTCTTGTTTTATCTCATCGAAATACTTCTTATATTTACTCCCAATTTTCATCTCTGTCTATCCTATCCTTTTCCTTCGCTTATCACGCCATCGTTTCTAACATTGAACTACTTACTTCGTAAGAATTACTTACTTCGTAAGTAATTCTCTCTCCTAAAAGGAAACTCCTAGCTTCTTGCTGCATATATTCTCCCATTCTGGCTAATTCTGCTCCCATACTTCCTGCCATATGTGGGCTTATAAATATATTGCTTTGTTCATAAAGCAAACTCCCTTGAAGGGGTGGCTCTGGATCTGTCACATCTAAAATAGCTGTTCTTGTTGAGACTTCTCTTAAAGCTTGAATCAAGTCTGCTTCTACCACTTGGGCACCTCTTCCTGTATTAATAAAGGTGGCATTTTCTTTCATGTTAGAAAATAACTTATAATCTAATATCCCTTTTGTGTCCTTCACGTCAGCTAAATGATTCGAAATCACCTGACATTTGGAAAAGATGGTATCTAAGCTAGCTCGTTTGGCACCTAATTCGTCTAATACTTCATCTGCTACAAAAGGATCGTATACCATACACTCTACCTGAAAAGGCTGTAGTAATCTAAGCACTAATCTCCCTATCATACCTGCCCCTAATATGCCAACCAAAACTCCATAATTTCCTGGGAAAGTGGCTGCAAAAGCTGCTGCCTTTTCTGCCCCTTCTTTTCGATAGCTTTCCATAACAGGCAAGGTTCCTTTATTTGCTAATAAAATATGTGCTATGGTTTGTTCTGCCACTGGCACTGCATTCGCAGCCCAACTGCTAAAAACTCTCACCCCTGCTTCTAAATAAGGTCCTGCAAAATACTTCACAGACCCTGCTGCATAAAAGATTGCTTTTAAGTTTGGAAATATTTCTCTTACCTCTGTTGTGCTTAGTTCTGGCATTCCCCATGTGCTAAACACATACTCTGCTTCTTTTAAGACTTCTACCTGTTGCTTGATCTGTGCCCCTGTAATCACTTGTGGAAAAAGGTCGAAATCTATTTCTAATGCAATGCGTGTCTTCTCATCATACACTCTCATCACATCCTTGCCATTGCAAAAGTAAATGGCCTTTGGCTTCTTTCTTCTATGACTGCTAGCTATCGTATGCAGTGTATTTGCATCTCTGAAAAAATTCTCTTCCCCATCCTCTTTGATAAATTCTAAGATATAATTCATTTCTTTTGGGTAACTAGCTGCACAGTATGACTCCCATTGGCTATAGCCTTCCTCTAGCAAACAGCGGCTACTATCTGGTAACCAATGAAACACATGATAGGCAATTAACCAAGGAAGAATCTGCTCAATTTCCTCTAGATGCTCTCTTTCACTAAGTTCTGGATTTGGTTGCCAATAGGTTTTGACAAACGGATGATTCACTTCTTCTAAAAGTTTACAAGCCCCCTGAACCGTTTCTGTTACGGTATTTCTATGATATTCTAAGGCTACTTGTATTCCTTCGCGTTCTGCTAAGTTTCCTGCCAATCTTATATTCTTCACAAGTTCCCTAAATTCACCCTCACCCATCTGTTCTAAGGTTTTCTCACCTGCCCAAATTCGAATCACTGGTGCCTGTAATGCTTTGGCAGTTTCAAGCACAGGTACAAAATCCCCAAGCTGTGTTCCTCTATAATAGGAACCATAGGATAGCACTTGCAACCCTTTGGCCCTTGTTAGGGTACCAACATCTCTGGCTCGCTGTATTTCTCCAGCTGGTACATGAATATCTCCACCCCATTCAATTCCCGTTAACTGAGCTTGCATTGCAAGAAGCACAATGTCCTCAACACTTTTCTCACGAAAACTAACGGAAGTCAAACCTGTTCGTATTTGCTGTTTCTTATCTTCCTTCATATCTTAATCCCTCTCTCAAGATATTTCCTATCCTTACTATTTTATCAGTATAGAACTCGGTTTGCAATCTTAATCACATCATAACTGGCAAACTAATAAATAGAAAAAGAGATTAAAACATATGGCGTTCTAATCTCTTCTTAATTTCTATTCTTCTAGCGTATCTCTTAGCATTCAATCCATATCGGAGTAGACCATGCAATTTCTCCATCTTGTTGCAAGATCTTTAGATAATAATATTCATGCTCTTGTATCTCTCGCTCTACTTCAATGGTTCCCTCAAACAAAAAATCATCTACATATACATCTTTTAAATGCCCACCATATCCATAAACCTTAATTGCAGTAATTTTATTCGTTCCCCCTGCAATTACATTTATCTTCACTTTGTCCTTGTCGTATTTTGCAATGACATCTCCACTTGTGGTACCATCAATATTCACATCTAGCAAAATTCGTTCTCCAGTCGTTGCATATACATGTCTATCTTTGATTCCATCAAAGATAGCGTGCCTTGTTAATTCTTTCGCTCGTACTACTGCAAAACCTTCACGATATCCTAGAACAGAATATTTTGACATATATCCTGTTTGCCCTGCCATACCATGATGGGCATCTGCACCTCCAATAAGACCTAATTTCTTCCCACTTCTTAAGTGCTCATTCATGCCATCCATTTTCCTATTTACAGCACCACCGTTTTCTGAGAATCCCCATTGAGAATATATTTCCATTGCTGTCTGGATTCCAGGATGATAATAATCCCAATCAAAGCCGTGTGAGAGATGAGGAATCACAAGTACATCCTCCCTATCCTGATACATCTCCACTAATTCCTTTTGTGTAAGATACTGTTTTCTCTCTTTTAATAATGTTACATTACCTATAAAAACATCTTCTAAATGATCTTCTCTAAAGTAGACATTCATATGCCCTCCTCTACCCATCCATTCATAGGCAGGAATAGCTACAAATTTCTCATCTTCATTTCTGTCTTTGCATATCTCTATCAGCTTTTCTAGTCCATTATTTCCCTTGTTTCTTGCATGCTCTACGATTTCCCAGTCATGATCTGTCAATGCGCAAAAATCTAGCATTGCATATTGTTTCCCATAATCAAAATAGTGTTCTGCTGAAAACGTACCATCGGATATTTCACTGTGTCCATGCAACGCACCATAATATACCTTTTCTAATGCTTCCTTACTTGCATAAACGGAAATATATTCGTCTTTAAATCCTGGTGCAGATAATTTAATGACATACAATCCTTGATGGTCCAAAGCTGGAATTGTAATATTGGCACGTCCATTCTCAATCTTAACTTCACACTTGTATCTTTGTCTTTTTTCTTGATCTATCACTTCGAGTTGTCCGTTTACCTGACACTCAAGCTGTGGATTATATGCTTTATCGAGGGAAATAATTCTTATATGAATCTCATCCTCTGTCTTTTGTATCTGATTAACTGCAAGTCGAAATCTACAAGCTTTTCCTGGAAGCACATGAATTTTCGCACATTGCTCTAACAATAAATTATTAAAGATTCCTTTTCCTGTACAATCTTCCCAACACAAAAAGTAAACATCATTTTGCATATAAGGTTGTGCCATAATCCCTCTAGTACGCAAATCTGTATGTATAATATTAAAACTATCTTCCAAAGACATGTATCCATCTTCTACCGTAACTTCATATACAAATCCACGATTTTTAACTACATATGGTTTCTGTGTCAACGTAAGCTTAGCTGTTTTAGACGAGTAACTAAATTTATTCTCAATATCTAGGCATGGTTCGCCCCAGCATGAAAATGGAGTCAAAATTCTTATCTTGCCACCCTTTTCTATCACATTCCTAGGTTTATATTCTAAACGAATTGCACACTTTTCGGCTGCCATCACCGTGTTAGGCTCTGCTGTTAAGGTACCAGTTACACTGTCTTGATATTCAAATATATCTACACTAAACTTTTCATTTACCTTATGCGTTTTGATTTGCTTTGATATGTGGGCCATATTAATTTCCACACTATCTTCCTTTTCCTGCAATCTAATAAAGGAGTTTTCATCTACTTCTACTTCAGCTTGCATTTGCAAATAGTGCATTGCTGCAAAATCTGGCATCTGAAACACATTTTTATTTTCTAAAAAAAACTCTGCTTCATCTTCATATTGTGTAAGCCCTGAAATCGCTTTGATACTGATCACCTTACAATTTACAAACTCTACACTTGCGTCTCTTGAACAATTTGCTTTATCAAGACCTTGTTCAAATCTTATCTTCCTAATCAATGTTAACCCTCCTACTTAAGCCATATACTCTCGGAATCTTGAGCCCTTACTTTTAGGGCTCAAGATTTTCCTTAGGG
>CAYJHO010000005.1:0-63673 GCA_964369945.1 uncultured Lachnospiraceae bacterium | reverse complement strand
AGCAGATCATAGCAGGAACTTTTCGTTTATTATAAAATATAGTACTCCAAACCTTCTTTTCTAATTTTCTTATATCCTTCCCAGTCAAAATTCTCTAGAAAATCTAATGCAGTTAACATTCCCTTTATAAACAATTCTTCCTTTTCTGTATCACTCATAGCAAAATTAAGCCAATTGTGCCCTCTAGTATCTATATAAGCAATTAATTTATTATAGTCAGGGTTCTTATAAATAAATTCGTAATCACTATCAAAGCGTAAGGAACTAATTACACTAGAGATATAACCTACCATAGAAGCTATACTACAAAAGTTTCTTACATTTGTCCCTAATCGAACTCCAAGAGTCGGTGCGTTAGGAACTCCATTTAAGTGAAAGATAGAAATTGGGAAGTTAGAAATCATCCCGCCGTCTGTAAACAACACCTTATCAGGAATGTTTCCATAAAAATTAGCCACCCTTTTCCAACGTTGCTTCACATCCTTGATTTCTGAAACCTTGGTAATATTCATCGGTTCAAAAAAGAATGGAATCGACATGGACGCCCTTACATAATGAGCAGGATTAACTACCGATGGATCCTCCCAGTATAAATCTGCCATCTCTGGAAATACAGTCTTAGTAGTAGTCGTTAAATCTGCTGCTACCACTTTCAACTTTGGTTTTGGATAACGAAAATCTTTTCCCTTGCTCCGATGTATCAAATCAGAGGGCACCTTTGCTAATATCTTTTCGATATCTTCTGTACTGTATATATTCTCTTCCTTTAAACAAGCGCTAAACCATTCAAAAAACTCATTCCCTGGATTTAATCCTAAACGTTTAAAAAGTGCAGGTAATGATAATACAGACAAAGCACCGATTTTCAACTTACTCTTATCCCCTTCTGCCCCTAAATAATGAGAGAGCTTTCTAGGGAAATAACTACCATCTACAAAGGAGCCCATATCCATAGTAGAAACAATATTAGTTAATTTTTTTCCTTTCTCCTCTGTGATATCTCCAAAAGAAGCTAGAATAGTTGAAACAATAGCTCCTACAGAACTTCCTCCTACACTAAGGAAACGTATTCCTGCTTGTTCTAAGGCATATATATACCCTACAAGAGCTATCCCTAGAGTACCTCCACCCTCTAACACTAGATCTACAAACTGATATTCCTTTCCATTTTCCTCTAGAATGATATCCGAAACCAAATAACTTCTATTTTCATGATTTTCATTCAATAACTTAGTAAGCTTTACAATTTCCTTATTCTCTAAAATACTCATGTGATACCCTCCCTTTTTATCTAATTCTAGCACATTTTTTCTAACTTAACAACATTCTGGACTGTAATTGTCAGATTTTTCATTCACTCAAATATCTTTACATAAAAAATAGCCACAAGACAGTATATATAATTTATATGCTACCTTGTGGCTATATTCTCATTTATTTAACTTATCTTTATCTTGATGCAGGGAAAAACGGCTTTAATACTGCTGCCACACCAGAAATTGGCATTGTTTGTAGCCAAACTCTACCTGGTCCAGATACCACGGTATTAAATACTCCTTCTCCACCAAATACCATATTCTTTACCCCTGGAACTGTCTTAATTTCCATGGTACACGATTCTTCCATTGCTGCCAAACAACCAGTATCCACTACAAGTGATTGACCAGCCTCTAAGGTATATTCTTCTGCATGACCATCAATCTCAACAAACACTACACCAGTACCGCTTACTTTCTGCATAATGAAACCTTCTCCACCAAAGAGTCCAGTTCCCACTTTCCCCTTAAAGTGCATCGATAATTCCACCCCACTTGTACTTGCCATAAATGCAGATTTTTGAAGAATCATCCCTTTTCCTGGTGTTACTTCCATCGCTTTGATACAGCCTGGGAAACTACTAGAAAAAGCAATTTGTCCCTTACCACCTTCTGCTGTATATCTGTTTTGGAAAATGGTATCTCCTGATAGTGCTCTTCCTAACATCTTTCCAATACCACCACCAGTAGTTTCCATCTTCATATTAGGTGTCATCCAACTCATGGCACCACTCTCTGTAATCATTGTTTCTCCACCTTCTAAATCACATATAACTGCTGGAAGGCTATCTCCTACGATACGATATTCCATTACTTCTCCTCCTATGTAAATAATATACTCTCGGAATCTAGAACCCTTACTTTTAAGGCTCTGGATTTTCCTTCTATAAATTCTCTGCTACTGCTTTTCGCAACTCAAGCAAAACTTCAGCCCTTACTGGATAATTGCTAAATGTTGGATAATATCCAAATACTTTTGTGATCAACTCTTCCACAAAAGCTCTTCCTTTTTTCTTTTCTAATGCCTGCAAATAGCTGATATCTTCTATGCCTTCTACTTGTACCTCATTTCGAATAGAGCTATAAACTTCTCCATCAGGACCTGGATAAACTAAGAAGGCATCTCCAGATTCAAACCCTCTTCCAGCATCTGTTACGATAAATGGATTAATTGGCATTTTAGAAAACTGTGAGTTATAAAAGTTATATCCCCAATGTAAGAATCCTTTAATATCATATAAATACATTAAAGTTCCCATAATTCTATTTCTAGAAGAAGGCATGGAGAAGAAGCGATTTGGAACATCTTTTGATTGGGCACAACAATAGTAAACCCACAAATCTTCTACTCCCTTTCCAATAAAATCATGTACATGGTCATTACTTGGCACTGGATGCTTTATAATCCCTTGCTCATAATAACTATAATTACTCAAGGCATCCATGATAATATACCCTTCTAACAAGTCCGCCACTTGCTTCTTTGCCTCTAAATAAGATTCTAAGTGATCGCTAGAAGGTTCATCTGATACATGGAACCTAAGAGTATCCTTGGTATATCCCATCTGTGTCAAGAATTCTAATAAACTTGGAATAAAAGCTTCTAAGAATTCACGGTATTCCTTAGAATTTGCTTTTACATCCCATCCAAAGATTCTCTCCTCTTTCCCATCTACTAGTGCCATAACCTTAGGTGTAAAATAAGCTCCCCACTGGGTAAATAAATGAGCTATTTCTAAATGTGTTACTCCGTACTTATTACAAAGTTCGCACCACTTCTTTAAGTGATCAAAGTTAAAGCTATAAATTCCATTTTCTTTCTTAATTTGCACCAATTGAACTGTAGTTCTCTCCCCACCAACCTCAGTATCTAGGGCAGGAGTAAAAATTGGAGTTAACAACATATTTATCCTTGCTTCTTCTCCAGCAAAGCGGATAAAGCTTTCTGTCGTTTCCCAAAATTTATCGGACAAAATATCATAACCATAATAGGCTGCCATTCCATCGCTGTGATACCACTGTGTATGTAATAAAGACTGCTCTGGTAATGCTTCCCCTAACACCTCTACTTCGATTTGTCTAGAAAAGCATTGCTCCCCTGCATTGTTTTTCACTGTGATTTCCAAAGGAAATTTTCCAGCCTCTTCATAACTAATATCAATCCATAAACTTCTATACTGCTCTTCTAAAATCTTAATTGTGCCATCACTTGGCTTTAATAAGTCAGGATACAATCCTGGAGTAGTCCTTAGATAGTATCTATCCCTATGAGGCCATGCTGGTAATTCACTTGGGATTAATTCTACTGTTCTAATTCGATGCTTTGCTCCACTCTTTACTTCAACTTTAAAAACTTGATTCCATCCCACACGATTTAAATCGCTACCAAAATAAACCAACTGAAAACTTAGCCTCCCAGATGCTAATAGTTTTACCTTCTCTTCTCTCCACTCTGCTGGTCTTTCATCTGGAAATACCTTTTCCAGTGAACTCGCCAAATAGAAATCATAATACCCCATAATTGCCTCCCTAAAATGATAAACTTTTCTTACTAATTCGAAATTGCTTTGTTAATATATTGAATTTCTGTAGAAATCTCACTGGCTATTTCATTGCTCTCTCCCGCAGCAATTCTAGTTTGTGAAACTTCGTGAGATATCTCTTGTACCCTTGCTAACATATTTTCAACGTTTTGTGACTGTTCTGTAATCATATCATCGATTTGATTAATACTATCTGTGGTTGCATTTGAATATTGTATTACCTCATTCATATTCTCTGCTGCTTCTTTTACTAATCTTGCACCATTTTGAACATTCTCAATGGAAGAATCAATGAGTACAGCACTATCACTGGCTGCTTGTGAACTCTTACTTGCTAGCGTTCTTACCTCTTCTGCTACGACTGCAAAACCTTTTCCTGCACTACCTGCTCTTGCCGCTTCGATAGAAGCATTCAATGCAAGTAAATTAGTTTGGAAAGCAATGTCTTCGATACTTTTGATAATCCCAATGATTTGCTCGCTTGATTTCTCGATTTCCATAATAGCTTCTACGATTTTGCTCATCTTCTCATTATTCTTTTCTAACTTATCTGCACTATCTATTGCCATGGTTCTACATTGAGAAGCATAATCCTTCGCTCCATGCATTTCTTTTGTTACATAAGTGCTAAGTGTTGTCAACTCTTCTACTACATCTGCTTGATGATCAGCACCATTGCTTAGGGCATGGGCAATTTGCACCATACGATCTGATGTAGTACTTAGATTTCCAGATCTAGTAGCTACTTCTTGAATAATATTGGCTCTCGTTTGTGCACTCGCATCGCCTTCTGCCATTTGAACTTCCAACTTTTCCAATAATACTTCCATTTCTTTTGTATTCTTAGCTTGTACCTGTTGAGCTTTGATTCCCCAGTCCAACATAAAATAAATCAGAAGAATCGTAAAGTTTAACCCTAAAATAGATCGCACTAAAAAGGAACTATCTATCCCTGCATACAAAATATCATAGAAGAGTAATGAAATGAAAATATAAGCATTGATGATTCCCCATTGAATCACTACAATATTCTTAATGTAATACAATGCATTTAATGCAATGACTGCAGAAAACAAGGTGAAACCACCTGCTACATCCAAAGACATCAAACCAAAAACAATCGCTACCCCAAGTTGTACAAAAGTCAGTAGATAAATTGCTGCTCTCTCATTCCCCTTTTTCTCTAAATAGGTAGTTGTCCCTATTAAAGCAGAAAGTACGAGAACTAAACCTAATCCTTGCAAAATACCAACCGATACAAAGTAGAGAATCGAGTAGAGAACTCCACCGACTCCTAACACCCACTTGTTTGCCTTTAAAACCGTATTTGCCTTTACTAAACCTTTTTGTTTTTCCAAACTACACCTCCTATGTTCTTCTCATGAATTTTCACATACTAAAATATATTTTGTTCTCTTCGCTTTCTTTCTACTTCTTCTATTGCATCTGATATTACTTCACGAATATCTTCTGTAATTCGAATACATTCTAATCCATCTTCTTCACTTACTTGTACAAAATTATCGCCAGGATACCTTGCTTCAAAATAGTAATCTCCTATCCACTTACAATCTTTGCTATTAAGTGAAATTCCTGGAACCTTTTCCTTGATGGCATTGACTATAGTGCGTAAATTGTGACTCCGAAGGATCGAAATCGCATCTGGGTGGTCCAATAAACAAAGCTCTGCTAATGCCTTTAGATACTTCTCACAAGCCTGGGCACAACCGGATGCTACTGCATTATAGTTTCCTAAACTTTTACAAATTTCTAAACCTGCTTTCGCATAGAGATAATCATTCTCTGCCATTCCTAAATATGAATTCAGCTTATGCTTCATTGGTTCCCCCTTTCTCCCACAACACAATTCCCTCTGCTTTAATTTGTCTTACCAGTAAACAATTTGATTCTTGATACTCCTTTTTACTGTAAAATATTATATCTGTCCCAACTCCCTTTCTTTCTTCGGCTAAATTGCTAGATAACTCAGCTCTCACTTCCTTTAACACGGTCTCTTCACTGATCAACAGTAAATCCAAATCACTTCCAACTCGCAGCTCATTTCTTGCTCCACTTCCAAAAAGAATAATGGATTGTAAACCCTCTAACCCACTCGCTTCTATCTGTGATAAGTCATATAGTAATTTTTCTTTATATATACTAGGTAATCTAGATAATTTCACTTTTTCCTTTAATAGCTCAAACATATACACTCTCCATTCTATGACCAAAGCATCGATGCAAGTAACACAGTGAGTGGCAATGTTATGATACAACAAATAGTGGTAAAGCATACAATCTTAACAGAACGCAAGTAATCCTTTCCATGCGCCTGGGCAAAAATAGATACGTTGGCTCCAACAGGTGCTGCTGCAACGATTAACAAAGTCATTTTAATCATTTCATAGTCCTTCGGTAGTAGACTTAACACTGCCAAGCAAATGACAGGGATTACAACTAGGCGTACCAAGGCGCAAGTATACACTACCTTCCCCTTGGCAATCTCTTTTATTGGCATTTGTGCCAAATAGCTTCCCATAATAATCATTGCTAATGGTCCATTCATTGCACTTACTGATTTTATCACCGTTGTCATGACTGTAGGTAATTCAATCGAGAAGACAAACAAACTCAATCCTAGTAGCAAGCTGATTACAACTGGACTTGTAATAATCTTTTTCGGTGAAATATAATGCTTGTCTTTTGTAATAACAAATACACCATAGGTCCACTGCAAAATAGTTAAGAAAGCTACATAGGAGGAGACATACAAAACAGCCTCATCTCCCAAACTAGCCTGCACTAGAGGAATCCCAATAAATCCTGCGTTTGAAAATGCGGTTCCAAAATTTTCAATGGGATGATGTTTGAATGCTACCCTAGAAACTAACATGGAAATCCCAAGACATAAAGCTGCCAACAGAGCCGAAATTGCCACGCCTCGCAATAACTCCATAGAAAAAGGCATGGAATATGCATTTAATATTACCATAGGCATCACTGCATATAACAATAACTTTCCAAATTCTCCACTTCCAACATTTGTTACTAATTTTCTTTTAAATAAAATATATCCAATAATCCCATACATGACCATGATGGTATTCTGCCTTAATAATACAACTGCTAACTCCAAACTGTTTCCAAACCTTTCCATTCTCATTACATAACATATTAATTTTCTAAATATACGTTCATTATACTACAAACTATTTAAATTGAAAACAATACAATTCATAGATTTATTCTTTTCTAAATTGGCTAGGGGTAAGTCCATATTTCTTGTAAAATAAACGGTTATAATAAGTACTACTAGAAAATCCACAAAACATTGCTATTTCTGTCACTGATTTTGTAGTAGTTTGCAATAAACGTGTGCTAACATTTAATCGATATTCATTAATATACTGTATAAAGCTAGTCCCAAACTGCTGTTTGAATAATTTCATAAAATGGGAACTACTAATATTTAAGTGTGCTGCTGCGGTGTTAGGATTGATTGCCTCACCAAAATTTTGATGAATATAATCTAATATTAACTTACTCCGATTCAGGTCAAAACTCGGTGCTTCTACTTTTTGTTGCTGCCTATTCTCAGAAAGTATATAATAGAAAAATTCTAGCCATAGACTTTTTAATCTCAATTCATAAAACTCTCCCCTACGATCACTCATATCGTCAACTTTCTTAATACAATGATATAAACTGTCATAATAAGAAAGCTCTTTCCTATAAATGCAGGGTATTTTTCTCTTTAAACGAAATAGTGGCACTAAATAATCATAAAGTATCCCAGTTTTTTCTGCTAGCACAAACTCCTCTTTAAATAAGATATTTTCATACTCAGCTTTTTCAAATTGATATTGATCAATCCCATGAATTTGACCTGGTAAAATCAGGAGGATATCCCCTTCTCTCATCAAATACTCCTTCATATCTAAATGCACCGTGCAAATTCCTTTTTTGATAATAATAACTTCTATCTCCTCATGCCAATGTAAGGGAACGTGCACGAAACTTCTAGGAATCGAACATAAATAGGTTGTATATGGGAATTCAGCCCCTGCATGCACCTTCGTTTCTAGATATTGTTCATAATATTGTAATTCCATTTGTTCTCCACTTTCTCACTTTGATAGTATTGTACTATAATTTGATAGAAAAATGCAAGATAAATACATAAACTTCATTTACCATAATATTAATGTTATACCAAAAAGGAGAAAATTATGAATCTAACATCCATTTATCATAGAGCCTATGACAATTACTGTTACCCTTTAAATGCGGATGAATTAATTATTAATATTAAAACTGGATACGATGTAAATGAAGTCAATCTAATTATTGGAGATCCGTTCAAAAACGGAATCCTAGGTGGCGGAGAAGGATGGGATGGCCAACAGCATTCAGTATTTTTCAAAAAGAACCTTGAACATCACCTTTTCTGGACAACCACGGTATCACCAGAGTTTAAACGAGCTAAATATTATTTCGAATTAAAATCTGACACTGAATGTATCTATTATTTTGAAGATGGATTTCTAACACCTGAAGAATTACAAGAAAAGAAGGATAGTAAACAATTTTTTGTTTTCCCTTGGATGAATCAAGGAGATATTTTCCAAACCCCATCTTGGGTAAATGATACTGTATGGTACCAAATTTTCATAGAACGATTCCACAATGGAAATCCTGATATCAGCCCTTCCTTTGTATTGCCTTGGCGAGAAAAAGGTTCTGTAAAAAATACCGAATTTTTTGGTGGAGATTTACAAGGAATTACAGATAAACTAGACTATTTAGAGAATTTAGGAATTACTGGACTCTACTTAACGCCTATTCACCATTCTCCATCGAGTCACAAGTATGATATTCATGACTACAAAACCATTGATCCTCATTTTGGGGATGATGCTAGTATTAAAACTCTTGTAGCTTCTGCACATGCCAAAGGCATTCGCGTTATGTTAGATGGGGTTTTCAATCATTGCAGTACCCTTTTTGCCCCTTGGCAAGATGTGGTAGAACATGGTCCGAAATCAAAGTATTTTGATTGGTTTATGGTAAATGAATGGCCTTTCACTAAAATGGCAGCCCACAAGGGTCAATATTATAGCTTCGCTTTTGTTGATGGAATGCCTAAATTAAATACCAATAATCCTGAAGTAATACAATACTTCGTTGATGTTTGTAAATATTGGCTAGAGACCTATGATATTGATGGAATACGCTTAGATGTTGCCAATGAAATATCACATATCCTTTGTAAAGAATTACGCAAAGAGTTAAAGAAATTAAAGCCTGATTTTTATATTCTAGGCGAAATTTGGCATGATTCTATGCCTTGGCTTCGAGGCGATGAGTTTGATTCTGTTATGAACTATCCTCTCGGAACTACCATCTTAAACTTTTGGTTGCAAACCGATATGGATAAGATAAATTTTGAACATAATGTAAACAATTGCTTTACTAGGTATATGCAACAAACCAATGATGTACTTTTTAACTTATTAGACTCCCATGATACCAAAAGATTGGCATCCACCTTATCAAATGAAGATCAATTTTATCAAGCATTAACCCTGCTCTTTATGATGCCGGGAAGCCCATGTATCTATTATGGTACTGAAATAGGAATGAAAGGGAGCCATGACCCAGACTGCAGACGTTGTATGCCTTGGACACAAATAGAAGAGAATAGATTCGAAAAAACCTTCCGCTTTGTGCAATCCTTAATTCAACTTAGAAAAAATCATCCCATGGCAAAAAGTAGAAACTTTCACTTTACAAACCAATATGAAAATCCGCGTGTTCTAGAGTTTACAAAAGTAGAATACCTAGGAAAAAACCTACACATTCTGATGAATTGTTCCACAGAAGCTCTTACCTTTGTTCCAGAAGGAACCCCTCTTCTTTCTCACAAATGTAAAGACAATCAATTACTACCAAATGGTATCTTAATCTACGAAGTAGACTAAGAAAACAGCGATTAAAAAGTATGTTTCTTTTTAATCGCTGTTTTTCTATCACTCTATAATTTCAATTGTCTCAATCGTAATTCTTTCATCTGGTTTTCCTAAGTCATCAAAAGAAACATTGGAAATTTCATCTATCACATCCATCCCATCTATCACATATCCAAAGACTGGATGGGTATCGTCTAAATGTAACATTCCCCCAACTCTTTCATAAAGCCTTAGCGCTTCTTGTGCCCAACCATTTCTATCCCCCTGCAAAATAGCTCCTTCTAATGTCTCATCACTAGTCACAATAAAGAACTGACTTCCAAAACTATAATCTCTCGCTAAACCTGCCATAGAGATTGCACCTTCAAAATGGTATAAATCATTTTCTGTTTCTAACTCAAAACTCTCTTCTCCCCATATACTTTCACCGTTCCCACTATCGCCTTCCGGTTTCCCACCTTGAACAAAATTCTTCTCTAAGATTCTATGAAAATCAGAATTATCATAATAGCCTTCCTTTGCCAAAGTTACAAAATTTTCTACCGTCTTTGGTGCTTCTGAAGGATATAAAATCAGCTCGATATCCCCTAAAGATGTCTTAATCGTAGCATAGATACTATCCTCTGGAACTTCGGTCTGAAAGTATAATTGCCAAACTCTCGTATCTTCGTTTCGATACATATCATTATCTAAATCAATCTGATTATTGGCATGGTACAAATAAAATTGAATGGCTGTTGCTGCGCAAAACAACAATACTACAATAAGCGCAATTACATGTTTTGATTTCATAAGTTCCGCCTCCTCTAAATTGTACATAAGAATATAGCTTATTGTATCATATACTGTCAATTAATGAAATATTATATTGCAAATTAATGAAATTCCATAGTATAATATAAAAAAAACGCAAGGAGAACACATGTGAAGAAAAATAAGAAATTGTCCTTTGTTTTGACTGCTTACTGTGTAAGTATTATTACTATTTTGTGTATTATTACAGCCTTTGTACAAAGCCTTATGCTATCTAATTCTATGACAAAAAAGCAGGAAGAATACTTTTTTGCTGTTCAAAATAGTATGGTTTCAGAAATTAACTCTTATGTAAACAACTTTGTTGTCATTGCCAACTTACTCGCTAATGACACGGAACTAGCAAGTGATCTAGGAGATAGCACATCACTTTTGCACTACGATAGTCTTCCTAGTTACCAACGTGTTAGTGATCATTTAACCAGTACCCAATCTATGTATCCAGAAATCTTAAATTTTGGAGTCGGATCTGTTGCGGAGGATGTTGTATATATCCAAGGTGGTGTACGTGTATCCGACGGATATTCCCTCAAAGAAAGTGTTATTTTTAATGCCGTTACGAATAAATCTCTAGCTGTTTCACAACCTTATGTAGATGCTTATACTGGACATATGGTAGTTTCTATTTCTCAACCAATTCTTCATGCAGGAGAAGCAGTGGGCCTTGTCGTGATTGATTTAAGTTTAGAGGAAGTATCTATATTATTAGGAGCTCAAAACTACTTAGATACAGGAAGTAGTATCTTATTGTCTTCCGAGAATAGCATCATGTCCTATTCAGATTCTAACTTTATCGGCAGTGATTATAGTACTATCGGGTTAGCAGGAAGTGATTTAGCCGCTGAGGTTAATGCTACTACTAATGCCATTTTTCCTTATGAACAAGACGGAACCAATATGATGGGACTTGTTAGTACAACTACTTATGGTTGGAAACTCTTGATTGGAGTATCTGAAACAGAATTTTATCAAGACACTTTTATTGCAACTGTTCAACTAGTGTTCCTATTAGGCTGTACTGTCGTGATTATGACAATTGTCTTTTCCATATTGATCAGCAAGAAACTAAAGCCAATTTCTTCTATTAATAGTAATGTTCAATACCTAGGAAAAGGTGAATTAGAACAGGGTAGTGATGTAATTTATCGTGGAAACGATGAAATTTCAGAAATTGTAGCTTCCTTAAAGGAAACTACCGATCATCTTTCCTCTTATGTATCAGTCATTGACCAAACTATGGCAGACTTAGCAAAAGGAGATCTATCGGCTACAATCCATCAGGAATTCCTTGGATCTTTTGCCTCAATCAAGATATCAATTAACGAATTTATTACAAAGTTAGCCAAGCTATTAAGTGATATTTCCAATATCTCTAACGAAGTCCACCAAGGGGCAGAACAAGTATCTGGTGGGGCACAAATCCTTTCAGAAGGTGCTCAAGCCCAAAGTATTGCAATTGAAGATTTGGTTAGCACTATTGGAACTATCAAAGCACAAATCACACAAAATAACGATGAAGCAAGCCTAGCTGCTAAGCATACAAGCGAATCTTCTAGTGCCCTAAACACTTGTCACGAGCAGATGCAAATATTAGAAGTTGCTATGGCAAATATCAAACAAAAATCCGATGAAATTAATGGTATTACCAAAACAATAGACACCATTACCTTCCAGACAAATATCTTAGCCCTAAATGCAGCAGTGGAAGCTGCTAGAGCTGGCACTGCAGGCAAAAGCTTTGCTGTAGTAGCAAATGAAGTTCGAGAATTAGCCACAAAGACTGCCGATGCTTCCGAGGCAATTTCTAATTTGATTGAGCAATCTATCCTAACCATTGAAGAAGGAATGAATGCCACCCAATCTACCTCGAGTTCTCTCTCTACCGTGCTAGAGAAGTATGGAACGACTACAGATATGGTACACAGCATTGTGACTAACACCAATGTTCAAATGTCTGCCATCAAAGATATTGCAGAACATGTGGAACAAATCGCTTCCGTAGTAGCTACCAATACTGCTACTGCTGAAGAAGCTGCTGCATCTAGCGAAGAGCTTACTGCACATTCCGAGCAGTTAAAGCAGATTGTATCTCAATTTCAGTTACATGCTGTTGGCACTAGTATTAGCACAAATGTAGCACAAATAGAAGAGATACCTACTACTTCTTCAACTGTTCCTACTGCTACTCCACACACTCCTCATTCCCGTGCACAAGCAGAAGCAGAATGGCTTCACAATCCAGAACCAGTGTTTAACCAAGATAAATATTAGACATACAAAATCCCTAGAAAATAAGTTACTATTTTCTAGGGATTTTCTTTATCTTATTATCTTAATTTCCATACATCTTCATTGTATTCAGCAATCGTTCTATCCGAAGAGAAGAATCCTGCTTTTGCAATGTTTACAATCATTTTCTTAGACCAAGTATAACGATCTGTATAATCAGCAAAGGCTTCATCTTTTGTTTTAATATAGTCTTTTACATCTAACAGCGTCATAAACCAGTCTTTTTGGATTAACTCTGCATGTAGACGTAATAACATATATGTGTTACCCACAGATAGCATTTCAGGAGAGATCAAGAAATTAATCCATTCTCTAATCTGTGCATCTTCAATATAATAATCTACCGCTTTATAAGAACTTTCTTTATATTTCTCAATTACAGTATCTGAATCTTCTCCGAATGTATAGATATTCTCATCTCCAACTAATTCGTGAATTTCAACATTTGCACCGTCTTCTGTTCCAAGAGTGATTGCCCCATTTAACATAAACTTCATATTTCCTGTTCCACTTGCTTCTTTCGATGCCAGTGAAATTTGCTCTGATACATCACAAGCTGGAATCAAACGTTCTGCATAAGAAACATTGTAGTTTTCAACCATAACAACCTTGATGTATTTGCTTGCCACTGGATCATTATTAATGATTTCTTGTAAGCAAAGAATTGCATGAATAATATCTTTTGCAATAATATAAGCTGGTGCTGCTTTTGCTCCAAAAATAAAGGTAATTGGTGTTTCAGGTAGCTTGCCTGCTTTAATATCTAAGTACTTTTGAATGATATAAAGTACATTCATTTGTTGACGCTTGTACTCATGTAATCTCTTGATTTGAATATCAAAAATGGAATTTGGATCAATGCTAATTCCTTCTTTTTCTTCGATATATTTCGCAAGCTTTACTTTATTTTCTGTCTTAATTGCCAATAGTTCTTCCGATACTTCCGGTGTCACTTCTAGTTTTAACAATTCTTCTAGTTTCATAGCATCTTGTCTATACTCAGGTCCGATCTTAGCATCTAACCATTTCACTAGTGCTTTGTTGCAGTGTAATAACCATCTACGGAAAGTAATTCCGTTTGTTTTGTTGTTGAATTTCTCTGGATAAATCGCATAGAAATCTTTTAATTCTTCATTCTTTAAAATTTCTGTATGAAGATATGCTACTCCATTGATGCTATAAGAGAAATGCATATCCATTCTTGCCATATGAACTCTATTAGTTTCATCGATAATAGAAAGTTCTGCTTTTCCAAACTTTTTATTAACCATAGCATCTAATTCTTTGATAATTGGCACTAAGTGTGGTACTGCTTCTTCTAAGAATGATAGAGGCCATTTTTCTAATGCTTCTGCTAAAATAGTATGGTTTGTGTAAGCACAAGTTTTTGATACAATCTCTGCTGCATCAGCAAAGCTAATTCCTTCTGCTGTCAATAGACGAATTAACTCAGGAATTACCATAGAAGGATGTGTATCGTTGATTTGAATTGCTACATGCTTGTGTAAATCTTTTAATTCATTTCCTGTCTTAGCATATTCTCTTAAAATATATTGAGCACCACTGCTTACCATAAAGTATTGTTGGTAAATACGTAATAATTCGCCTGCTTTATCACTATCATCTGGGTATAGGAATAGAGTTAGGTTCTTTGCGATTTCTGCTTTATCAAAGCTAATCCCACCATCTACCATAGTTTCATCTAAACTATCAATATCAAATAAGTGTAATTTATTTACGCCATTTTCATAGCCAAATACATCAATATCATAAAGGGTAGAACTTAAGTTAAATCCATTAAATGGTACTGTAAATTGTCCTTCTACTTTAGTTAACCAAGAATTTTCCTCAATCCAAGGATTTGGTGTTTCATGTTGCATGTTATTTTTAAATACTTGCTTAAAAAGACCATAGTGATAATTTAATCCAATCCCATCTCCATTTAATCCTAAGCTAGCAATAGAATCTAAAAAGCAAGCTGCTAAACGTCCAAGTCCACCATTTCCTAATGATGGTTCTGGCTCGAACTCTTCAATATCTGCGATGTTTTTACCGTTAGCAGATAACAGTTCTGCCACTTCATCATAAACACCTAAGTTAATTAAGTTATTAGATAATAGCTTTCCAATCAAGAATTCTGCCGAAATGTAGTATAACTTTCTATCCCCTGTTGGCATAGCTTTTCCTTTTGCTGCTTCTTTTGTGCAAGTTAGTAATGCATCATAGATTTGTGCGGTTGTTGCATCTTTAATTGACACTCCCATAATTTGTTCTAACTGTTGTTTCATGTATTTCTCCTCCAAATTCAATCCTATACTCTCGTATATTTCTACTATTTTTCCTCTACTACTAAATCATCTTTTTTCATTTCAACTCTATCTCTTGAACTAATTTTTGTTAGTTGTAGCACCACTGCTTCAAGTTCTTTTGTAAATTGCTTTTTCGTTGCTCTCCATCCCCAGTTACCACCAACGGTAGAAGGGATATTGATACGAGCGCTATTATCCATTCCTAGATAATCTTGGAATGGTATAATACAAGTATTAGAAACACTCATCATCACAGAACGAATCAAGTCTAAATGAATGTGACTAACAATTTCTTCTTCCTTTAGAATGCTAGAAACTTTCTTTCCTTTTACCTTCTCCACTTGTACTTCATGTGGTATATTAAGATAATCTAAGATAAATTTCTTCGTTTCAAAGTTTTGACTCATAAAGTATCCTACGGCAGTCTCATTGTCATGAGTGCCTGTATATGCAATAGAATTCTTCCCATAGTTATGTGGTAAGTATTCACTGTTACCATAAGGATCAAAGCCAAAAATCAAAATCTTCATGCCTGGATATCCAGTTTTCTCAACCAAATCTCTTACAGAGTCTGTCAAAAATCCTAAGTCCTCCGCAATGAAATCCAAGTTCTTTACATTCTTATTAATATGCTTAAATAAGTCATAGCCTGGTCCCTTTTTCCAAGTCCCAAACTCTGCAGTCTTATCTTTTGCTGGAATCGAGTAATACTCATCAAAACCTCTAAAATGATCTACACGAATTACATCAAATAATAGTTCACAGTGTAAGATTCTTTGAATCCACCAGCGATACTCTTCTGCCTTATGCACTTTCCAGTCATAGAGCGGATTGCCCCACAATTGCCCTGTAACAGCAAAAGCATCTGGTGGACAACCTGCAACTGCCTTTAAACTTCCATCTACTTTGAATTGGAATAAACCTGGATTTGCCCAAGTATCAGCACTGTCTCCGGCAACATAAATTGGAATATCACCAACAATCTTGATTCCTTTATCATTTGCATAAGTCTTTAATTGTATCCATTGCTTAAAGAATAGATATTGTACATAACTATAATATTCAATTTCTTCTGCTAATTCCTTTTGGTAACCCTCCATCACATAAGAGTCTCTCATTCGCATATCCATAGGCCACTCTAACCAACTAATGCCATCATTAAAGTCCTTTAATGCCATGAACAAAGAATAATCAGCTAACCAAGTCTTGTTATTTGCCTTGAATTCTACATAGGCCTCTTCTTCTTTATCCGCTTTTAAAAATGCTGCCTTTAACAACTCAAAACGCGCAAAGTATAATTTCTCATAATCTATATATTCTTCGTTACTTCCAAAATCATATCCATCGCATTGCTTTTTAGTAAGTAGACCCTCTTTGATTAGTTGTTCTAAATCAATAAAATAAGGGTTTCCTGCAAATGTAGAAAAGGATTGATATGGTGAATCTCCATAACTTGTTGGTCCTATCGGTAAAATCTGCCAATATGTCTGTCCAGTTCTTTTTAAAAAATCTACAAATTCATATGCTTCCTTTGAAGCACAGCCAATCCCATACTTTGATGGTAAACTAAAAATTGGCATTAAAATCCCACTTGTTCTCATAGCTTCTCCTTAATATATGTTCTCCCAGTAGCACTAAATTTTCGTAAATTTTAGTACTTTCTTAAAAAATACCACTTTTATAGCTACTTTGTCAATATAAACCTATATTTTTATTATTTTACTTATGTAAAACTTTCGTTTTTTCCGAAAAAACTACGAAACTTTAACTTTATACTTCCCTTTCTATTTTTATTCGTATATAATAAGTTCTAGAACTATATCATTTCAATAGTATATTACCGAAGTTGAGGAGGATATAAACTTTTGGCCAATATGAAAGAAATCGCTGAAATTCTAGGTGTTTCTACAGGAACAGTATCAAAAGGCTTAAATGGCGCCAATGATATCAGCGAAGAATTACGAAAAAAAATTATAGATACTGCCATTGCAGTCGGATATACAACAAAAAAAATGCGAAACAAAGTGAATTCTACTCTTTGCGTCTTTGTAGAGAATGTAGATTACCATACTACAAATCAATTTGGCTACGAACTTATTATGGGCTTTAAGCAAGCTGCTCTACGAAATGACTTTAATGTAGAAATTGTTAACTGCTCTCTTGCCATACAGGAAAAGGAAAGCTATGATGCCTATATGATCCGCCGTGGCTTTCGTGGAGCCTTCTTTATAGGATTTCGCCTCAATGACCCTTGGATTAACGACTTGAATAAAACTACTATCCCTACTGTCATTTTAGATAATTTACAACCTGAAAACCCTAATGTTGCTTCCATTGGAACTGATAATACCCAAGCTTTGCGCTCTGCCATAGAACATTTATCAAATCTAGGACATACAAGAATCGGTTTTCTAAATGGCGATAGCGATTCCATGATTAGTATTTATCGAACCGAAGCTTTCGAAAAAGCTTGTAAACAATTCGATATTGTATTATTCGAGGGGCAAATTCAATATACCCGCTTTGCAACTGAGGATGTTCAAACTTTCGTGGAGCGTTTTCACGCTTTAGAACTTACAGCCATTATGTGTAGCAGTGATCAACTAGCCTTAGCAGCCATTGATGCCTGTCATCATTTAGCTTTGCATGTACCTGATGATTTAAGTATTATTGGTTTTGACGATTTGCCGATTTCTGCGCATATCACCCCAGCACTTACCACCATCAACCAAGACAGGAGTAATTTAGGGAGAATTGCTTTTTCTAGCCTAGATTCTTTGATGCAGCAGATTCCCATCAGTCAAACCTTGCTTAGACCTAGCTTAGTTATTAGGGATTCTGTTTCTTCCTTAAAGGATTGTTAGGCTTTCATTCAATGACAACACTAAGATAATATACTATTTTTTTCTAAAGGAGACTTACCTATGTTAAATAAATCTATCCCGTATAAAAATATTATTATGGAAATCAAATCAGAAGACATTTCGAAAATCCCAAGTCCACTTTTGCCAGAAGGCTTTGAATTTTGTCTTTTTGAAGAAGGAATGCAAGGTAATAATGCTAAAGTCGTTAAATTCCCACAACAACTTTCCACTTAAAAATCTGTTGACTCTTTTGCACCCCTATGCTAGAATCAAATAAATATTAAAAGAAAAGATAGGAGATGAATAAATGTATAATTTTTCTTGCTAATTAATTGGTACAACATAAAATTTTTAGGGATTAAATCCCTTTTATTTTGTTGTGCCTTTGCAAGAAAGTAATCATTTTTCATTTCCAATGTATAAGGGACTACTAGGTCCCTCTATATTCATGTGGATTGTAAGAGATTAATTTCTTGCAATCCATTTTTTATAGGAGGACAACATAAATGTCACAAATTTTAATTACAAATTTAAGCTTTGGCTATGAGGGCAGCACCGATATGGTGTTTGAACATGTCAGTTTTAACCTAGATACAGATTGGAAATTAGGCTTTACTGGTCGAAATGGACGTGGTAAAACAACGTTTCTCAACTTACTGCTTGGAGTCTATGACTACCAAGGAACAATTTCTAAACAAGTGGAAATGCTGTATTTTCCTTACTCTGTAACTGATCCACAAAATCTTACCATAAGTATTCTAGAAGAAATAGCACCACTGGTAGAGCTCTGGATGATCCAACGTGAACTTTCCTATTTAGATATCAGCGAAGAGGTTTTGTATCGTCCCTTTCATACCCTATCCTTTGGGGAACAAACCAAGGTATTACTAGCGATTTTATTCTTAAAGGAAAATAGTTTCTTATTAATCGATGAACCTACCAATCATTTAGATGCAAGAGGGCGCAAAATACTAGCGGAATACTTGAAGCGAAAAAAGGGCTTTATCCTAGTTTCTCACGACAAAATGTTACTAGATGAAACCACAGATCACACATTATCGATCAACAAAACTAATATAGAAATACAAAAGGGGAATTTTTCCTCTTGGCTCCTAAATAAGGACAGACAAGATTCTTTTGAAATATCCCAAAACGAAAAACATAAAAGAGAAATAGCACGGCTTGAGTCGGCAGCAAAGACAACAAAACGCTGGTCAGATTTGACAGAAGCTAGTAAATTTGGAAGTGGTTCGGGAGATCGTGGCTATATCGGCCATAAAGCAGCCAAAATGATGAAGCGCTCTAAATCTATAGAAAAACGTGTGCAAGAAAATATAACAGAAAAGAAAAAGCTCCTAAAAAACATAGAAAAAGCAGAACACTTAAATATGTATGCTTCCCAAACACACTATGATACTTTACTAAAATGTACTGATTTATCCGCCTATTATGACGGGAATACTATTTTCGGCCCTATCAGTTTTTCCATTCAAAAAGGGGACAAAATAGTTTTAAAAGGTACCAATGGCAGTGGAAAATCAACCCTTTTAAAATTATTAATGAGAGAACCTATTTCTTACACAGGCCAAATAGAACTAGCCAACGATATTGTGATTTCCTATGTTTCTCAGGATACTAGTATGTTACGAGGAACTCTTCACGATCATGCAAATCTTTGTGGAATTGATGAAACGCTGTTGAAATCTCTTCTAATCAAATTGGATTTTAGCAGAGCAGGGCTAGATAAGGATATGGAATCCTTTAGCGCTGGGCAAAAGAAAAAGGTATTGATTGCCACCTCACTATCGCAAAAAGCCCATCTCTATATTTGGGATGAGCCTTTAAACTATATTGATATCTTATCTAGGATGCAAATTCAGCAATTAGTTGCTTCTAGTGATATTACCTTGCTTTTTGTAGAACATGATACTCAGTTTTGTGAACAAGTATCTAACAAAGTGGTTTCACTTTCCATTTAAATGAGACACTGCATCATTCAAATTTTTTATGGTACAATCTTCCTGCATTCACCACTACCAAAATGGAACCCACATTATGAACTAGGGCTCCTGTGGTTGGATTCAAAAATCCCATGGTGGAGCAATAGATTGCTACCGCATTGATCATCAGTGATAATACAATGTTAAATTTAATAGATCTAACCATGCCGTTGGATAAGCTTTTGATATAGCTAATTTTGGATATATCATCCCCCATGATTGCGATATCGGAAGCTTCAATGGCAATGTCACTCCCCATGGTACCCATAGCAATTCCAACCGATGCAATTTTTAGAGCAGGTGCATCATTCACCCCATCCCCAACCATACAAATGTGTTCTTTTTCTGCTACTAGTTTCTGCACTTCACTTACTTTATCTTCTGGTAATAGAGAGGTCCTAATATTTGTAATGCCAACCTTTTGAGCCACGTAATTCGCTGTTTTTTCATTATCTCCAGTAAGTAATATGGTATTGCGAATGCCTGCCTTATGTAACTTGCTCATGGCATCCTTAGATGAATTTTTTATTACGTCACAAAGTGCTAACATCCCTATCACTTCATCCTCATCCGCTACCACAATGACTGCTTTCCCCTCTTCTCTTAGCAAATCCAAAGTTGCCTCCATATCTAGGCTAAACTTTGCTTTCGAGTTTTGATTTATAAGCTTTTCGTTTCCGCAAATAATTTTTCTCCCTTGAATAAGACCTACCACACCTTTTCCTACCGTCATGGTGAATTCATTTGGGTCAAAGATCATAGCATTTTTTTCTTTTGCATATCGAAGTATTGCTTTTCCAAGTGGATGTTCTGAGCGACTTTCTACTGATCCTGCAAGGGATAGTAACTCTTTTTCTTCCATTCCTGCAAAGCTTATCACATCAGATACTACCAGTGTTCCCTTGGTCAGTGTTCCTGTCTTATCAAAAGCTACGGTTTCTACTTTTCCCATTCTCTCTAAAGCTTCCCCTGATTTAATGAGAATGCCATATTTTGTTGCTTGCCCAATTGCCGCCATAACCGAGGTAGGTGTTGCAAGAACTAAAGCACAAGGGCAAAATACTACTAATATGGTAACTGCTCTTACAAGAGCTTCCTCATGCCCAATACTCCCAGTTGTTAGGAAGTAAGTAAGCATAGCAGTCAAAACAGCAACAGGTACTAAAATTCGCGACCATTTATCTGCCATAATTTGCATGGGAGCTTTCTTTTGATCTGCTTCCTTTACTAGCTGAACCATTTTTTGTAGGGATGAATTTTCAAATGACTTGGTAACTGTAACATCAACAGATCCAAATCTACTAATCGTTCCTGCGTAAACTTCATCTCCTATCGTTTTATCTATTGGTAAGGATTCCCCTGTCATAATAGATTGATCAACGGATGTTTCTCCTACACTTATAATCCCATCTGCTGCAAAACTTTCTCCAGGTAATACTCTTATTATTTCACCTTCTTTTAGAAATTCTGCTTTAACAATTTCCTCTGTCCATTCTCCCGTTTCTAATTTTGTTATTTTTCGCCCTGTGGTTGGCACTAAATTAATTAAATCTTGTATTCCCTTTTTTGTTTTCTCCACAGTTCGTTCTTCTAGGTATGCGCCGATTGCCATAATAAAAGCAACTTCACCAGCTGCAAATAAATCCCCAATATAGATAGCTGCAAGCATGGCAATTGATATCAATAATGGTGAGGAAATCCATCCTACCAAAATACGTTTTACTGCAGTGATTAGCAATGGCCCCCCTGATAATACAACAGAAACCCACGCTGCATTTACCATAACTTGATTGGTATAACCTTCATTCCAAAAGGGAACAATATACTCCCCTATTAAGCTAATGATAATACAAATCCCAGATACCCATAGAGATGGCAGATAGGTAAGAGATTCCTCTGCTTTCTTAATAAATTGTGACATATACTTTTCCTCCTTGACAAAATACACTTTGAATGATAGCATCAACTAATCGAACACAGTGTTCTATATCTAACATTGTATTCGTCAAAATGTACTAGGTCAACAAGCAAAGATAGGATTCTATATCTTATGAAACAAAAACAGAAAATTGTACGGTAAAAGGAGATCAGAATGGATAGAAGACAACAGAAAACAAGACTTGCAATCATAACAGCATTTAATGACTTGCTTATGGTGGAAGATTATAGCAATATTACGATTCAAGAAATCATAGACAAAGCCAACATTGGCCGGAGTACTTTTTATGCGCATTTTGAAACCAAGGACATGCTTTTAACTTCCCTTTGCTCTCAAGTATTTCACCACATATTCTCAGAAGAATTGCCGGAACAAAGTTTATTGGTTCCAAATACACAACCACTACAAAATCTAGAACTACAATTGTCACATATTTTATTCCACTTAAAACAAAGTGAAATTGATATCAACAACATTTTAAAAGGTGATGGTCGAAAAATATTTTTGCTTTATTTCAGAAAATATATCGAAGAGCTTTTTGTAGATTATTTGCAGCATTCCCCTGTGATTTTACCTAAAGATTTTCTCCTGAATTTTCTTACTGAGAGCTTTATTTCCACTACATCTTGGTGGGTTACCTCAAAATCAGCGTATTCACCAGAAGAAATAGCTGCTTATTTTATCAAGGTAACTCATTATAACTTTATCGCTATGCCATCCCCCATGTAGCAAGGGCTTGCAAGGTAGGGAGTAATGCTTTGGATTTCTCTGTTATAAAATATTCTACTCGAATTGGCATTTCGTTGTACTGAACCCTTGTAACTAAACCGTCTTTTTCTAATTCTTTTAAAGTGGACGCTAGCATGGTATTTGTAATACCCGTAACCTTTTTCATAAGTTCATTGTACCGAATACCTTCACCAGATGATAATACACAAATGATTGGAATCTTCCACTTTCCACCAATCTTTTTAAGCGCTACTTGGAGCGGACACTCCTCCTTACAGGGACAGTGCTCAGCTTTGCATTCACTCATTTTTTTCTTACCTCCTCACATTTTTTTGACTCATTGACTGAGTTTTTTATATGTGTTACTATCATATCAACTAAGAAAAACTTAGTCAATCATAAAAACATACCTAAGGAGATTTCACATGAAAAAATTAGAACAAGTAAGTAATTTATTTCAAGACCAAGCAAGTGTTAAGGTAATCAGTACCATTTCAAAAGATGGAGAACTTCACTCTATCGTAGCAGGTAGTATTATGGTAGTAGATGAAAATACTATGGCTGTTGCCGAAGTAATGATGCATACAAGTGCTGCAAACTTAGCAGCTTCAGGCAAAGCTTCTATTCTTGCTGTAAAAGGCATGGAATCTTATTTAGTAAATGCAACGGTTGAAAAGAGAAATACAGATGGTCCTTTATTCGATGTAATCGCAGAAAAATTTGCTGCAATGAACATGACAATCAAAGCTGTTTGGACTTTTTCCGTGGATAAGATTTATGATGAAAGTGCTGGTCCTAATGCTGGGAAGCAAATTTTCTAATACATATCTTCATAAAAAAAGTTAGAGCCTTACTTTTATGGCTCTAACTTTACTTTAAGAAATCCATAAATTCATCTCCGGTTATCGTCTCTTTTTCCAATAGATATTCTGCGATTTTATGTAGTTTTTCTTCATTTTCTCTTAGAATTCCCATTGATTTTTCATATTGCTCTTTTATTATCTTGATGACTTCTTGATC
Source organism: uncultured Lachnospiraceae bacterium (assembly GCA_964369945.1). GTDB lineage: Bacteria > Bacillota > Clostridia > Lachnospirales > Lachnospiraceae > RGIG6307. The sequence goes on along the minus strand of CAYJHO010000005.1, from coordinate 39,882 downwards.
AATAGTATTTGCAGTTTCTGCCGAACAAGCAAGCGAAGTATCTCCGCCTAAATATTGATGATTAACTGTTTCTAGTGCTACCATTCCAAATTTTTCACTCATCCCAAATCTAGTGATCATCGCTCTTGCGATTCTTGTCGCTTGCTCTATATCATTTGATGCGCCAGTTGTAATCGAATTAAAAACCAAATCTTCTGCTGCTCGCCCACCAGTATATGTAGCAATTTTATTAAGTGCTTCTTCTTTGCTCATAAGAAACTTTTCGCTTTGATCGACCTGCATCGTATAGCCTAAAGCCCCAGATGTTCTTGGAATAATCGTTATTTTATGAACTGGTGCGCTATTACTTTGCATGGCAGCAACTAAAGCATGCCCTACTTCATGATAGGAAATAATTCTGCGCTCCTTTTCAGATACTGCAGCTGTTTTCCTTTGGTATCCTGCAATAACAACCTCAACACTTTCTTCTAAATCAGATTGTATTACAAATTTTCTTCCATCTTTTACTGCTCTTAATGCTGCTTCATTAATTATATTAGCAAGTTCTGCTCCATTTGCTCCAGAGGTAGCCCTAGCAATTTTTTCAAAGTCAATCTCTTCTGACAATTTAATATTTTTTCCATGTACTTCTAGGATTGCCTGTCTTCCTGCTTTGTCAGGTAGTTCAACCGGCACACGTCTATCAAATCTACCAGGCCTTGTAAGCGCTTTATCAAGAACCTCTGGTCTGTTGCTAGCAGCCAATAACACAACTCCTTTTTGCCCATCGAACCCATCCATCTCTGTCAGTAGCTGATTTAAAGTTTGCTCTCTTTCATCATTACTCCCTAATCCACTATCGCGTTTTTTACCTATCGTATCAATTTCATCGATAAAAATAATACAAGGGGCTTTTTCATTTGCTTGCTTAAATAAATCTCTTACTTTTGCTGCCCCCATCCCTACAAACATTTCTACAAATTCTGAACCAGATATCGAAAAGAAAGGAACCTTAGCTTCGCCTGCAACTGCTTTCGCTAGAAGTGTTTTTCCTGTTCCTGGAGGGCCAACTAATAAAACACCTTTTGGTAGATTGGCACCAATTTCAGCATATTTTTTAGGATGATTCAAAAAATCTACCACCTCTGTTAAAGCTTCCTTTGCTTCCACTTGTCCTGCAACATCATCGAAACTTTTTCCTGTTTGTGTTTCTGCGTAAATTTTGGCATTTGATTTGCCGAACGACATGGAATTTCCACCTCCCATGCCTTTCATCATTTTAGACATGATAAATCTCCAAATCAAAGCAAAAATAACAATCATAATGACAGTACTAATAATATTCATTATAAATGAACTTTCTTTCGGAAAGACTTCTATAAATTCAGCACCTGATTCATAAAGTCTATCAACAAGGTCATTGTCTTGCATTCTTGTTGTTGAATATATCTTTGTTTTTGGTTCCTCCTCTCCATCTAATATCGTTTCAATCCCGTACATAATACTTTCATCCATCACCTGAACGGTAGCTATATTCCCAGCATTTAAATCATCAAGAAAAACATCATATGTCACTGAGGTTACTGCAGTTCTTCCAAAGAATAAGGAAGTCACAATATTAAAGGCTAACATTATCAGCATTACAATAATCCAATAATATATAAATGGTTTATTTCGTTTTAGTTTCATCATACTTTTTTTCACCCTAATCTCCTCTCTATTAGATCACATCTTCCTTCAATCCATTAATAAAAATTTTTACTAGATGCACCATAATTTCAATTTGCTCCTTTCTCTTTTCTTCCTCAAATTCCTCTTCTAATAAATAAGAGGAGCTATTTTGAAGGATAGCTGTAAAGGTAATAATATCACTTTCTTTAACTCCCTTCCCTAATTCAATATTTGATATTATTTCTTTAAATCGTTTTTCATTACTATCCGATAGCTTTTTTCTAATCTCTACCAACTCTTGCGCAAGATGACTTGGCTTTCTTGCTACTATAAAATGAAACAGCGTTTTAAATTTTGGATACTCATTAAAAAATAGTATCCTCACTTTTACATTCTCTGCTATTGCATCTAAGCTTTCGATTGGATTTACTAAATTTTGATCTAGGTACTTAATATATTCTTCAATACATAAATTGGCACAATACAGATACAACTCATCTTTATTTTTAAAATAGTGATATAGCAGTCCCTTGGATAAATTCGCTTGTTTTGAAATATCACTGATGGATGCCCCTACATATCCTTTGCTATTAAATAGTTCTATTGCACTTTCTACTATTTTCCCCACCGTTTCATTGCTTTCATTTACTTCTCTCATATTCATGTCTTTTCGCTCCTATCAGCCATTGACCAATCGTTCATTTTCTATAGATTAGCACCTTTTGAACGAACGGTCAATGCGTATTCTGTGAACATTTGATGAAAAATAATAGAGGGTTGCTAATCTCTTAGCAACCCTCTTCACCTTATAATATTCTCTCGAAATCTATTTCATTTATTTCTTAACTACTTTCATTTCTTTTACACTTAATCCACTTTCTCCAAAGAATAATTCCACATAAGTGTTAATATTCGTTTGTACATGAAGTCCAATCTCTTCTTTTAACTCCATGGTACCATTTAGAGTAATTGTTTTTAGATGAGTTCCATTGGCAGAAACGGTCATTGGCATCTGTGCTAAAATGATCGCATTACTTTCTAATTGTATTTCTAAGCTATAATTTCCTGTTTCCTTAAACTGCAGTGCAAAATTATTATAAGTTCCTTTAGTTGTTTGAATATTGCAAGTATCTACTAAAGTATCCCCATCTACTACAAACTCTCCTAAGTCTACTTTTTTGGTAAAACTATGTTCTGGTTCATTGATCACTTCTACTTCTTGCTTTCCTTTTGCACAAATTAACTTAGTCATAGCCTTAACAACATTCTTTGCATTTCTAAGTAACTCGTAACGACTGATCACTCCTTCTTCTAGCTTTTCTTCACTATTGTCTTTATTGCTGTTTGTCAAGGCATCTCCATTTACCATATAGACATCATTTTGTGATAGAATCATGGCATCTGTATAAGCTTCACTAGCATCTCCACCTTCGTGATTCATGGTTGCCCACCAATCTGACATTACCAGACCATCAAATCCCCACTCTTCTCTTAAAATAGAAGTATTTAAGTCAAAGTTACTAGCTGCTTGAACGCCATTGATTGGATTATAAGCAGTCATAATGCATCTCGCTTCTCCCTCTTTTACTGCCATTTCAAATGCTTTCAAATAGATTTCTCTTAAAGCTCTTTCGCTTACAATAGAATCTACTTCTCTTCTTCTATTTTCCTGGCTATTTGCAGCAAAGTGCTTAATGGTTCCTGTTACATCATAAGCTTGCATCGCTTTTAATTCAGCCACTGCCATCTTTCCTGTTAAAAACGGATCTTCTGAAAAATATTCAAAATTTCTTCCGCATAACGGATTTCTATGAATGTTCATTCCAGGACCTAACAAAGTATCAATATTATTTTTCACTAATTCTAAACCAACAAAGCCAAAAAGCTGTTCTACTAAATCGGTATCAAAGGTTGAGGCAATTGCTGTCCCATTTGGAATACTATAAGCCATAGTTCCAGAATCCATACGAATTCCTGAAGGGCCATCCGCACAACAAATAATTGGTAAATCAAAAGCTGCTAGACGCTCCGTTACACCACCAATACAACCTGCTGTCCCAGAAGTCACCTTTGGAGAGCACATTCCTTCGCCTCTAGAAATATGAATAAGATCTAAGTCAGAAAGCTGATTTACAAATTCTTCACAAGTGATGGTTCCCTTCATTACTTCTTTAAAAGAAAAGGCAGAACGTACTTGCTTAGGCACTTCTTTTCTTGCTGCTAACATTCTATCCTTCACGTCGTAATTTCTTGTTTTTACAGCAACGTAGCTAGCTTCTACTTCTTCTCCTCCACTAGCTTTTAATACCGTAAAGTTTTCCACAGGAGCTAGAGCTTGCTTACACTCAAGTATAACTTCCTCTGCCTCCTTATCAAAGTTACCAGCTATCTTTGTACTTCTTACATCAAAACCTACATGTACTGCATAGTTCCCTTGTTCTAATACAAACTTTGACTGTTCTTCATCATAGGATGCAAAATCATAGGATTGAATTGCCAAACATAGTTCTTGGCTTTCTCCCACTTGTAATACCTTCGTTTTTTGGAATGCCACTAACACTTTCTTTGCCTTACCTAAGCGTCCTTGTGGTGCCTCCATATAAACTTGTACTGCCTTCTTACCAGAAACTTTTCCTGTATTTGTCACCTTACAATAGCACAATAACTTTTCTTCTTCCCAAGAAATTCTTGTATCCGTAATGGTAAAATCGGTATAAGATAAACCAAAGCCAAATGGATAGCGTACTTCTTTTGTTGCAAAGGTTTCAAAATAACGATATCCTACGTAAATATCTTCCTGATAATAATTCTTTTCTAAATCTCCAAAGTTTTTCGTACTAATATTGGCCTCTAAGGAACATGCAATGGTATCTGGCATAGAACCTGATGGATTAACCGCTCCAGAAATGACATCTGCATATCCATTTCCACTTTCACAGCCTCCATGCCAAGCGTACATAACGGCTGATGGATTTAGTTCCTCAACCCAAGACATATCCAACACTCCACCTACATTAAGCATAACGAGACAACGCTGGAATTGTTCTTGGATCAATCTAATATTATCTTTTTCTGTTTCTGTCAAATAATAGCTTCCTGCCTCAGGCAAGCAGTCTTTATCTTCTCCTGCAGATCTTCCCACTACATAAACAGCTACATCCGAGCTTGCTCTAGCAGCTGTTACTTGCTCCTTTGACAAAGCTAGTTCTACTTGAGAAAATGGTTCTTGAGCCCAACCTTGCCCTTTATCAAATGGGTTTTCTTGTATAAATTCTTGGTAACGTTCTACTAGTTCTTCATTCACCTGAAATTTAGATTTTAATCCATCCAAAATAGTAACCAAGTAAGGAAGGTTTACCATCCCTCCTGATCCTGTCCCACAATAATAAGTATCTATAGCTACTCTACCAAATACCGATAGTTTTAATCCTTCTTCAAAGGGTAAAACCCCATCATTTTTTAATAATACACAAGAATCTGCACATAGATTTCTTGATACTTCAGCATATTTTTTATAATCCAAAGTAAGCATAGCATCCTCCACTAAAAACGTTTTTATTTACACTTATATTATCATGATTCCCTAAAATGTCAAGAGGGCTTTTTCATTTCCTTCATTGTTTTTTTATTTCTCATATGCTAAAATCATGTTATATTTTTATTCGAAGGAGAAGATTATGGTAACCATCAAGGACGTGGCAAGAGAAGCAGGAGTCGCAATTTCTACTGTATCTAATGTAATCAATGGAGTTAACGTAGTAAGCCCCGATACAAAAGCGCATATTGAAGAAGTAATCAAACGCCTAAATTATATTCCCAATCTAAGTGGAAAGTTTTTGAAACAAGCCAAAACGAATGTTATTGGAGTTTTCCTAACCAATGTCTCAGGAGCCTTCTATAGCACAGTTCTCCACGCTATGCATGCAGAAGCTACGCTTCTTGGTTATGGACTCACTATCTTTCTTAGCAATCAAGCACAGCCTGAAGATTCTTATCGCTCTATATTAGGGAACAATATTGATGGTGCTGTGGTTCTCAATGAAACAATTACAACAGAGCATATGATTTCTTTGAAAAATACAAAAACACCCATTCTATTTCTAGATCGAGAGGTAGAGGATGGTAATTTGAGAAGTGTGGTCATTGATAACTTTGAAGGAATCAAGCAGGCTACTCGCTATTTCATTGATTTAGGATATCAAAAAATAGGCTACATCCATGGACACACTACCAACTACGATGAAAAGGAACGCTATGCAGGGTACCTTAGCGCCCTTGCAGAATCCAAGCTTTATTCGCAGCCAGAATATGAACTTCACGGTTTCTATTCAGAACAAGGCGGCTACGATGCCATTCGTTCTTTTCTTTCTCGTAAACAAGAGCTACCTGATGCTTTTGTCTGTGCTAATGATTCTACTGCTATTGGTGCGATTCGTGCTCTTAGAGATACTGGATTTGAGGTGCCAAGTGACATAAATATCATAGGCTTTGACAATATAGAAAAAGGAGCCTACTTTAGCCCCTCTCTATCTACCGTTGATTCCAATTTATTAGAATTAGGCAAAAAAGCCATTCGAAATCTGGTAAATATGATAGAGGACAAAGAAGTCTCCAGTGAAAAAACAACGACACAACTTATCATTCGCCAATCTTGTCAAACGAAGTGCTAGTCTTAAATTTTCGATAAAGAACCACATAATAACAAAGTCCTAAGAAAATGGCGGTTACGATCCATGTTCCGCCATTTGCTAGACATACTAAGAAAAAACTAGCATATTTAGCGGCTAATACTGCTAACAAAATTCTACTCACCAATTCTAATACACCACTCATCATAGGATACAAGCTCTTTCCTACTCCCTGCAAGGTTTCTCGATATAAGAAAATACAGCCAAGAGGTAAATAACACAAACTATCCACAAAGGTAAAGGTTCTAGCATATCCTAATAACTCTGTAATATCCCCCTCTACAAAGACAGGCAATAAATAAGGGAGAAAGAAGTTAACTGCTGCCATAGCTAGCAAAGAATACCCAATATTGTACTGTAGTGCCTTCTTTACTCCTGCATGAATTCTTTCCATATTGCCACTTCCTTTGTTTTGAGAGGCGTAAGCTGCCATGGTAATGCCTAAGGCTGGATAAGGTTGAATCACGATCCACTCAATACGAATGGCTGCTGTATAAGCAGCTACTGCAACTGTTCCTAGTGAATTTAATGCACTTTGTAAAATTACCGTTCCTAAACCAATAATGGAATACTGCAATCCCATGGGTAAACCCATAGCAATTTGCTTCTTTATCACTGATCTATCAAAACTAATATCCTGAAAGGAAATATGTAACATAGGTACTTTCCACACAATATACCCCATACAAAGTAGTGCCGATACCCCTTGTGAGACTACTGTTGCTAGCGCAGCCCCTGCAACTCCCCATTGACAGATTAAAATGAAAATCAAATCTAGTGCAATATTTAAAACGGAGGAAATCACCAGAAAATACAAAGGTGCCTTGCTGTTCCCAACTGCACGCAGTAAACTAGCACATACATTATAGGCTACCATGCATATAAAGCCCCAGCAAATCACAGAAATATAAGAAAGAGACCTTTCAAAAATATCTCCTGGTGTGTTCATAATCTGTAAAATATCTTCTATAAAGAACACGGCTAAACCTGTACCCACTATAGTCAAAATAAGAGATATCCCAATGGTATTTCCCACACCTTTTTTTAATCCTTCTATGTCCTTTGCACCAAATTTCTGAGAACAATACAAGGCCATTCCAGCAGAAAAACCGATCAAGAACCCTAACATTACCCCCATAATGGTACCTGTAGCACCTACAGCTGCTAAGGCATCTACGCCTAGTGTTCTTCCTACAATAATCGTATCTGTCATACTATAGAGCTGTTGACATAAATTCCCTATAATAATAGGTATTATAAAGGTTCTAATCAATTTCCCTGGTTCGCCCTTTGTCATATCTAATTGCATTATTTTTTCCCTTTCATCCACACCCGTGTATGTTTATCCTAGAAAGTATGTCATGGCTGCTATCAAATAGAATAGCACCCCACTCATAAAGCTCATATCCTTCTCTATTTTTTTTCCTATTTTTCTTCCGCTATAATAACCCAAATACATAAGAAGGACCCCAAATACAAAGCTACATAGCAACAGTTGCCACACAGATACCTCAAGTGTAGCTATCATCATTCCTGCCAATGCGCTATCTATGGACATGGCTCCCGCTAATAGCACGGTTTCTCTCACCGATAAATCTTTTGATTTATCTTGGTCTGCTTTCATCGGATCTGCGTAAATTTGAACCATAATTCTAATTTTCGAAATAGAAAGTGCTATCTTTTTTTCTTCTTTTTCGTATCTTCGTACCATTCGCTTTAAACTATAATCAAACATTTTTATAGTTCCTAACAGTAAAAATGCATAAATCCCTATGCACCTTGTCGTTTCTACTTCAATATAAGAGAATAGAGCATAGCCCAAACTCAAACAGATACAAAGTACAGTAACGCAAATTGCATTTAACAACAGAATCCTCTTATAGGAAATTCGAATATGGGCAACGCCATATGCAATACTCACTAGAAAGTGGTCAATGCATATGGCAACAACAAATATCATGATTTCTAACATAATAATTCACATTTTCTTTTTATGTTAGTATATTCGCTTATTTCTTATTTTGACTCTGAAATCTTTTTCTTTCTACAAAAAAGGCAATTCCATAAAAGAATATCCCAAATGCCGTAATAAGCCAACCAAACATAGCATATGGCGTTTTATATTCTAACCTTACCTCTGAAATTCCTGCCTCTAAGTCAATAGCAAAAAAAGCGTCTAAAAAGGTATCTACTACCACTTCTTTCTCATTCACATAAACAGACCACCCCTCTTCTACAGGAATAGACACAATTAAGGTCGCTGCCTCTTCTAATATAATTTGGCCTTCTAAACTATTGCTATCATGAGCCGTTATTTCCAATGGATTTTTTCCTAATGTTGTGATCACTTGATCTAGCACCTCTAAATCCAATTGATACATTTGGAAAACATCAAATTCTTGGCTCTCTTTCTCTACTTCTAGTAACACCTCTTGACCTGCTTCTACGTAACCAATATCCAAGATATAATCAAAAGAAACCTGCTTAAATTCTGTTTCTTCCTCGCCCTTTGTTACATTCACTTGTGTTAAAGCATTGTTCCCTAACCATAAGTAGTAATATCCACTTTCTTCTGGAGTAAATACTTGCTTTCTATCATTTTCTTTTACTGCTTCTACTTCTGAAAAGAGTTTTCCTTCTAGACCAAGCACAGAAACTATATTGTTTTGTATTTGAATTGGTGTATTATCATCTAGCGCATAATTCTCTACTATATGTCCTTCTACTGCATATGCCATTGGCAAAGAGTATACCGTCTCATACAAGTAAGTTTCCTCTTGTTCGTAAACTATATTATAAAGATCATTTTCGTAGGAATCATCATCTCCAATCATATATGTTACGCCCAATAAAGCACTGGTAAAAGGGGTTGCCCCTTGAAACCAATAAGAAACCTTACTTGTTCCCATCCCTAGCGCATCAAACATTTCATTGACATTAGCATTGATGGTGGAAGAAAATACCGTAGCAGTATTCAAATTCGACATCATTCCATCATTTTTGGTCAAACGATCAAACAATTCCACTCGGTAGAACCCTTGATCTCTACTCGCTAAATGCTCTGTCATCAACTCAATACCGTCATAATGGTCCCAAAACTTATCACGATAGGTAATCCTAAGGCTAGTAAACATTAGATTGGTAAATAGTTCAATAATAACGATTACAATAATCCCCATCGAAGCCATTTTAACATGCTTTGGATTCCATCCCATATTTCTTCTTAACACATAAAGAAGTAGTGCTACCGAATAAATAGCCCAGAATACAAAACTTAACAAGAAGGTATTCTCGACTACCCCCTCAATATCTACAAATACAGCCCCCAACATAAGGAACGTAATCGAAGAAAATACGCTAATCATGGCTTCGTATAGTTTGATTTCTTGTCTATTTCTATACACTTCAAAGCCTATGGTCAATAATACAAAGGTATACAAAAAGGCCTGTCTTCCTGGTAAACTATCTGGATAGTTCATTCCATGCCATATAAAATCTAGCATATTAGAAGCGAAGCTTACGGCAAAAATAAGCACGAGCAACAATTTTCTTATCTTAACAGATTTCGAAATTCTTGTATTCGTAATAAATAATGGCACTAACAAAAATATCATGATTCCTACATAAACATTTGGCCAATGGTCATATTGTACCTTCATATTGACATGCATTCCATGTCTCATAATAAATTCCAAAGGGTTCATATACCATTCATGCTCTGTAGGAAAGTTAAATTCATGAAACTCAGTTCCACTTAAGGCAATATATACCGGCAATAATAGTGCCCCACTAATAGCCCCTGCTAAGGCCGAATAGCAACCAAATTGCAAGCCTCTCAGTAAGAATATCTTAATCGGTTTTCCAATGGTATAAACTAAAAAGTATACCACAAGGAAAATACACAGCATAATACTAAGATAAAAATTTGAAAATATAGCCAGTGCTAAGACTCCACCATAGAATCTACCTTCTCCAGTATGGATCAATTTCTCTAAAGCTAATATTACTAGAGGCGCTAGTACCACCACATCTAACCACATAATATTCCACTGATAGGCCGCTAGAAAACCACTCAAGGCATAGGCAGAAGAAAAAATCAAAATGCCTATGTCCTTTACTTGATATCTCTTGCTAATATAAACACTAAAACACAAACCTGCCAATCCTACTTTTATCATGGTCATTAGTGTGATAAACTCCACAATCATCCCCTTTGGTACTAATAGTACCAGCCAATTGGTAGGGCTAGATAAGTAGTAGCCAAACAGAGCTGAAAAACTAGAGCCAATCCCTAACTGAAAACTATAATCAAGTGCTTCCCCTGCCCATATTTTATGATAAAACTCTTGTAAAAACTGAACATATTGGTTATACAAGTCACTACGTAGAAAAGAGTTATTTCCAAAAGGATACATCCCTTTCAAAATACACCCTAAGACCATAACAAGAAATGGTATTAAAAATGCAGTTCGAAATTGGAATTTATATTCCTTTGCCAACAACTCTTTTGGTATCTTTTTCCATGCTTTTATATTCATTAAAATCCCTCAACCTTCATTTGACAATTCTTAATTATTTTACTCTTATCGAATTTCACTGTCAAGGAATTAATCTACTTATTGTTCTAACTGCTTACCCAAAAACCCTGCAGCTGTCATCACTAACTTTTTTTCTACTTCCGCAATTCCTTCCTTTCCACTTCCACTTACAATAGCAACTACTCCAACTACATCACCAGAAGCGACAATGGGTGCTGCTACTAAAGCTTCTACTTCATCTGGCATCCCTTCCCACATAGGGATAAAAGCTGAGTCCTTTTTTTTCGCAAATACAAGATCCCTTTGGTTCATTTTTTCTTCTAATTCTTTACTTATTTCTTTCCCTGCCGCACCTTTTACCGTCCCCGATACTGCAATAAAAATATCTCGATCGGCAATCAACGCAGTATGTCCTGTTACCTGTGCTAAACTTTCCGCATACTGCTTTGCAAAGCTTCCCATTTCACCAATGGGTGAATATTTCTTTAATACAATTTCTCCTTCTCTATTGGTAAAAATTTCCATAGAATCGCCTTCTTTTATATGAAATGTTCTTCTTATTTCTTTTGGTATTACTAATCTGCCTAAATCATCGATTCTACGCACAATGCCTGTTGCCTTCATTTCTTTTCCTCCGTTATCTGAAATAATCTCTTTTTAGCATCTGCATTTTGGCAAAATCTATGCATATAAGTTTACAAAAAAATCCATCACAGGCTTATACCTGGATGGATTTTTAAATCGCTTTAAATATTCAATTCTTTTATGATAGAAGATAAGGTATTCCATTTACGTTCCATATCTCTCACTAACTCAAACTGAGTTCTACAGCGATCTAAATTATGCCCATCTCTATGTGTTTTAAAGTACACGTCTCCTTGCAAATAATCCGTTAGAAAGCGCATTCCACACTCTAAGGTCATGATTTTAGCGCCCATTGGCAATAAATCAATTTCTACCTGTGTCAATTTACCCCCACAGCCTTGCATAAAGCCTTTGGCAAAGGCATGAAACAGTTCAAGATCACAGCTAATTTTAGTTAAATCGACTTCATCCTCTGCACCAGTGTTTGCACCAAAACGAATAGCATCCCCGAAATCAAAGATAGACAAGCCTGGCATAACCGTATCTAAATCAATCACACAAATTCCTTTTCCAGTTTTATGATCCATCATAACATTATTCAACTTGGTATCGTTATGAGTTACACGAAGAGGAATTTTCCCTGCCTCTAATAACTCACTTAAATAATAAGCATCTTCTTTTCTTTCTAATAAAAAGTTGATTTCTTCTTGTACTAAGGCAGCTCGTCCCCTTGTATCTTCCTCTACTGCCTTTAGAAAGGTCTGATATCTTTGCTTGGTATTATGAAAGCCTGGAATGGTTTCTGTTAAGAGAGAAGCATCAAAATCTGATAGCATTGCTTGAAACTGACCGAAAGCAAGCGCACTTTCATAGAAATCTTCTATCCTTTCCACTTTTTCAAAACAGTTTGCATTTTCGATAAAATTCATCGCTCTCCAATACTCACCACTTTCATTGGTATAGAGTAATTGCCCCTCTTTTGTAGGTATAATTTGCAACACCTCTCTTTGTGTATCTCCTGCTCTTTTTTCAATCTTTTTCTTAATATGGGATGTTACCTGATGTATATTATTCACTAATCCCCACGGATCTTTAAATACATTATGATTCATCCTTTGTATAATATAATGAAGCTCTGTCCCTTCACAATCTCGCACTAATACTTTGTAAGTATCATTAATATGTCCATTTCCATAGCTAAAATAATCTACGACAGTTCCCTTAAAGTCATAGGCATTCAAAACTTCCTTCATTTACTTCATTTCCTTTTCTTTCGCATTTCTGCTATTGTATCATAATTTTTTGTAGAGCACTAACTATTTTTTCATTCTCTTTTCTGTTTTTAATACCGATTCGATAGTAACCACGACCTAATCCTACATAGTTACTACAAGAACGAATTGCTATATTATAGTGTTCCAATAATATGTTATCTAAATTCTCCTGACTAGGACAGCCAAAGAAGATATAATTTGCCTTACTTTCATATATGGTGCAGCCAAGCCCTTGTAAGGCTATTTGCAAGAATTCTCTCTCTCTTGCCACAAACTCTACGGCCTTTTTACGATAAGAATCATCCCTTAATGCTTCTATTCCTGCATATTGTGCAAAGGTAGATACCGTCCAGTCAGCACCATATTGATACAAGCTTTCTAACCATTCTTGGTTACTACTAATGGCATAGCCTAAACGAAATCCTGGCATAGCAAAAAACTTAGTAAAAGCTTTTAATACCATCAGATTCGGGTATTGCCCCACTAACGGAAGTAAAGAAATTTCCTGTTTATTTACTACAAAATCAAGAAAACATTCATCCACCACCAAAGTGCCCCCATAGCCTTCTACTACCTTTGCTATCTTCTCTAACTTACCTCTAGTCATAACACAGCCTGTAGGGTTATTGGGATTACATAAAAAAATCAGATCATACTTCCCATCTTGTATCTGTTTTTCAAGACTTTCATCCGGCTGAAATCCTAGCGATTCCTGTAAGTAGTGATATATTACCTGCTCACATCCACTGGCTCTTAGTGCCCTTTCATAATCGGAAAAAGTAGGAGCTAACACCAATGCTGTTTTTGCTTTTTTTGCATAACAAATTCTGAAAATAATATCCGAAGCACCATTACCACAAAAGATATGATCTATCGCTATATTTTCATACTTTGCAATTGCGTTTCTTAAGTTGCGATTAAAACAATCTGGATAATAAATTACATCTTCCATAGCTGCTTGAACCGCTTGATTTAATCCTTTCGGAAGCCCCAATGGGTTAATATTGACAGAAAAGTCCAGTAAATCTTCTCGAAGAAATCTCTGACTTCCCCCATGTTCATATTGATACATACTACCTCCTACTACCCTAATATACTCTCGGAATCTAGAGACCTTGATTTTAGGGCTCTAGATTTTCCTTAGGGGGCTTTGTCCCCCACTTTTTCATCACGAATCTCGGAATCTGTTTCAGAAATTCAAAAACAAAGTAGGCACAAATCGTGTGGAAACGTCTGTATTTAGGGGCTGTTTTTTAGCCACTTAGGTACAGCTACGTTGTAACCGAGCGAAAGCGCATTTTGTGAATACTTTGTTTTTGAATTTCGTAGGAAAGATTCCAAGAGCTCATCTTGGAAAAAGAAACAAGTACAACACAATAGTAGCAAGTACAATAGGAACAAAGGCTGAAATATACATAAGTTTTCCAGCTTGTAACATATGTTTTGCTATGGGTCTATGTACTTCATCTCCAATGCTTGGCTTCACTACTGCCTTCCCCCCATAATAGGAGGTTCCACCTAATTGTAATCCCAATGCACCTGCACACACTGATTCTGTATGGGCAGAATTTGGGCTACTGTGATTCTTTCTATCACGGCAGTAAATTTTGATTGATCTTATTGTATCTTTTCTATAAAACAGACAAGCGAGCATCATAAAAACAGCAGATAATCTTGCTGGAATAAAATTTACCACATCATCTAACTTTGCTGCAAATTTACCCAAGTATTCAAATCGTTCATTACGATATCCTACCATAGAATCAAAGGTGTTAATAACCTTATAGGCCACAGCTAGTGGTGCCCCCCCTAACATCATGTAGAGAATAGGCGCAATCACTCCATCTGATAAATTCTCTGCTACTGTTTCGATTGTGGCCTTAATAATTTGTTCAAAAGAAAGCTCTTTTGTGTCTCTCCCCACAATATAAGAAAGCCTTTCTCTTGCTTTTTCTAGGTTTCCTCTTTTCACAATGGCATGAATATCGCTTGCTTCGGTATAAAGAGCTCTTGCTGCTAGCATAAAGTAACCTAAAATCCCTTCTACCACAAAACCTATATAAAATTGTATTTGATAAAGTAAGCCTAGCAGCACTGCCGTTCCCACAAAAAAAGTCAGCACAGTTGCTAGTGTCATAAACATCCCAAAATAAAATACTTTTCTATTGGATTTAAATGCTATTTTTTCTGCAAGCTTAATCCATTTAGAAATTACCGCTCCTACCAATCGAATAGGATGCATCGGATTTTGCGGATCCCCGATAATAAAATCTAGTAAAAAAGCAAAAATGGTAACCCCTATTGTAATTTGTAATCGTTCCATTACTATCTCCCCGTATCCTATTTCTCTATTCCTACTCTCGCAGGAACCCCTTGCTCATAATAGTGTTTCACTTGTTTCATTTCTGTTACCAAATCTGCTGCTTCCATGACTTCTTCTTTTGCATATCGTCCTGTTATCACTAATTCAGTATGGCTTGCCTTTTGTTCCATCAAATACAAGATTTGCTCGGGGCTAATAAGATCATAATAGCAAGCTACATTTAATTCATCTGCAATCACTAAATCAAAGTCCCCACTACTTACTGCTGCATAAATTGCATCATATCCTCTTTTCGCACAACTAATATCTCTTTCGCTAGGATTCCCTTTTTTGATAAATCCCTCTCCTGCACCATACTGTTCTACTTTAATTTGAGGCAAAAACTTCTTTAATGCCAAAATCTCACTATAATCATCATCTTTTAAAAATTGGCCTATAAAAATTCTCTTATCTGCCCCTGCAGCTCTTAGGCAAAGACCTAACATACAGGTTGTTTTTCCTTTTCCATTCCCTGTATAAACTTGTACATATCCGTTCAAAATGAAACTCCTCCTCTATTCCTCATGCGTCAGATGAGAACTCATATAATTGATAAACTGCTGTGCTGTACGTCCAGAAATTCCTCCATGAAGCAATTCCCACCTATTTGCTTCTAGCTTCAAGGTTTCTTCACTTTGTGTTAATCCATTTTTTCTTGCTAAGGCCAAGACTATTTCGAAATACTCTTTTTGAGAAGGTTTCGAATAATTGATAGTAAGTCCAAAACGATGT
Organism: uncultured Lachnospiraceae bacterium; assembly: GCA_964369945.1. Classification (GTDB taxonomy): domain Bacteria; phylum Bacillota; class Clostridia; order Lachnospirales; family Lachnospiraceae; genus RGIG6307. Next base: position 24,053 of record CAYJHO010000005.1, on the reverse strand, counting down.
ACTAAAGACAGCTTTTCTTCCATGGTATCCGAACGGTGAAGCCCTTCTTGTACCTCTATATCATTTCTATCTTTCCATGTTTCTTTGATTAAATGTCTACGATTTGATGTGGCATAAATTAAAATATTATCTGGCTTTGTCTCTACGCCCCCCTCTATTACTGCTTTTAGAAACTTATATTCTACTTCGAACTCTTCAAACGATAAGTCATCCATATAAATAATAAACTTGTAATTTCGATTCTTAATCTGAGCAATAATAGAACTTAAATCTTTAAATTGATGCTTGTATATTTCTATCATGCGAAGGCCATCATCATAAAACTGATTTACAATGGCTTTAATGCTAGTAGATTTACCCGTACCACTATCTCCAAATAGGAGTACATTGTTAGCCTTCTTACCTTCCACAAATGCCTGGGTGTTGTCTACTAATTTCTTCTTTTGTAGTTCATATCCTACTAGGTCGCCTAGCATAACCTTATCCATATTGTTGATCGGTAAGAATTGTAATGCCTCACTCCCAATGCGTTCTCCTACTCTAAAGGCCTTATTTAAGCCAAACATTCCCACGCCAAAGGCACGATAAAATTCTGTAACCAAGTGGAAAAATTCTTCTTCACTTGTTGCTTTTGCTAGTTTCATGCTCAAAGATTTTACCTTTTCACTTACATTCTTATTATACATCAACTCTTCTTTTTGAATGGCTTGATAATCCGTAATCACAGAAAAACAAGAGATATCAAGTTCCTTTTCTAATTTGGTAAAATCATAGTGAAACAAGGTTCTAAAACATTGATAATCTAATCTTGCCAGTGCTCTTACACTACCTTCTTTGGCTCCTACCTTTTCACAGGTGATGCTAAAAGGATTTTCATCTGTAATCAATAAAAAGGTTAAATAATTTTGCCACAGATTTCCATCAAATCCATAGGCAGTAGCCACCTCTAATAAACGCCTTACTTCTACATGAAAACGGCTTACCAGTGCTTCTTTTCTCTCCCCTTGTTCTAGCAATGCAAATAATTCTGATAAGTTTTTTAAGATACTACCTTCTTCAATTCCACTATACAATAATAGCTTAGGTACCACGTGATTCATACGATCTAGCCCTCCTATCCTCTTGGAATCTTCTAGTAACCTTTGATTCCCTCTATGGATTCATCCTCATCAATCCAAGTTTGCACCAATATTCGACGATATTCATCCTTGGAATCGCGGATATAAAGTTCTTCAATTCCTGCATTAATAATCATTCGTTTGCACATAGCACAACTACTGGAATTTGCTACATATTCACCGCTATTGGCTTCCGTGCCCACCAAATACAAACTGCTTCCAAGCATTTTATCTCTACTAGCTGAAATAATTGCATTGGCCTCTGCATGAACACTTCTACATAGTTCATAGCGCTCCCCTCTTGGGACTTGCATTTTCATGCGGATACACTCTCCTAAATCTGTGCAGTTCGCTCTTCCTCTAGGTGCACCTACATATCCTGTAGATATTACTTCATCTTCTTTTACTATGACCGCTCCATAATGTCTTCGCAAGCAAGTACATCTTTGAGATACGGTTTCTGCCAAATCCAAGTAATAATTGACTTTATCTCTTCTCATCTGTTTTGATTAACTCCTCTTTCATTCGATTCAATATCACTTCACACTCTTCTAAAATAAGAGCAGAGTCTTTCTCTATCACATCTGTCAACTGCATACGATACGTAAAGGTAGGGGCTGGCATTGGTGCGAAACTCATTTTTCCCTCAAAACTCTTAATGAATGGATGGATCTTTTCTGGATCCACCAAGGCATCTTTACAAAATACAAGTTGTAATCTATTTTGAATGGTTCTAACATCGCTAATTCTCATTCCATGAGCTTTTACACGTAATAGATTAATGGTGATTAAGTTCTTTACAGCCTGCGGCACTGTTCCAAATCTATCTCCGAGTTCCTGTTCCATATCTTCTCTTTCTAGTTCCGTTTCAATGGTAGAAATCCTCTTGTAAATATCTATTTTTTGCATTTCATTTAAGATAAATTCGCTAGGAATAAAGGCATCTGCTCTAAGATCCATTGTGGTATTAAACTCCAAACCTAAATCCGTGTTTTTTCCATAACCTCCAGCTACTTTTACAGCTGCCTGAAGCATCTTACAATACATATCATAACCAACGGCTTCCATATGTCCATGCTGTGCTCTTCCTAATAGGTTTCCAGCTCCACGAATTTCTAAATCTCTCATGGCTATTTTAAAGCCGCTCCCTAAATCTGTAAACTCTTTTATTGCCTGCAGTCTCTTTTCTGCAACTTCTTTCAACATTTTTCCACGTTTATACATCATAAAGGCATAAGAGGTTTTATTTGACCTTCCAACGCGACCTCTTAGCTGATAGAGCTGTGACAAACCTAAACTATCTGAATCATGAATAATCATAGTATTGGCATTAGAAATATCTAACCCTGTCTCTATAATGGTGGTAGAAACCAAGACGTCAATTTCTCCATTCACAAAATCATACATAATTCGCTCTAATTCATGTTCCTTCATTTGTCCATGTGCGTAAGCTACAATAGCTTCTGGTACCAACTGTTGTACTGTTGCTGTAACTTGTTCTATATCATTGACACGATTATATACATAATATACCTGGCCAGATCTTGTCAACTCTCTTACAATAGCTTCTCTCACCATTTCTTCATTATATTCCATAACATAAGTCTGTATCGGCTGTCTTTCATGAGGAGCTTCTTCTAGTACACTCATATCCCTTACCCCAATTAAGCTCATATGCAGGGTTCTTGGAATTGGCGTTGCAGTTAAGGTTAGTACATCAAGGGTATCTTTCATTTGCTTAATTTTCTCTTTATGTGTTACCCCAAAGCGTTGTTCTTCGTCAATAATCAAAAGTCCTAAATCTTTGAAATTAATATCCTTTGATAACACTCTATGTGTTCCTACCACAATATCTACAAAACCTTTTTTCAATCCTTCCATCGTCTTTTTTTGCTGTGCTGGAGTTCTAAATCTACATAGAAGTTCCACCTGTATTGGATAATCTTTCATTCTCTGACAAAAGGTATTGTAATGTTGCCCTGCCAAAATGGTGGTGGGAACTAGATATACCACTTGCTTTCCTTCTTGCACTGCTTTAAAAGCCGCACGTATTGCCACCTCTGTCTTGCCATAGCCTACATCTCCACAGATAAGGCGATCCATAATCTTAGTACTTTCCATATCTTTTTTGGTAGCTTCAATGGCCAATAATTGATCGTCTGTTTCTTGATAAGGAAACATTTCTTCAAATTCTCTTTGCCAAACAGTATCTACACCATACGAATGTCCCTTTTGATTTTCACGCTTGGCATACAATTCTATAAGGTCTTTTGCTACTGTTTCTACTGCTAGCTTTACCTTTTGCTTTGCTTTTCCCCATTCCTTAGTTCCTAACTTAGTAAGTTTTGGTGTCTTGGCCTCAGCAGATGCATACTTTTGCAAGATATCTAGGCCGGTGGCTGGTACAAATACCTTCCCATTATCACGATAACTTAATTTAATATAGTCTTTGATTACATTATCAATTTCTATTTTCTCAATACCCTCGTATTGCCCTAAACCATATAATTCATGAACCACATAATCCCCTACATGCAAGTCTGTAAAACTTTGCAGCTTGGTACCTGCTAATCCATGCTTCTTTCTTTTCGCCTTTTTCTCTACACCAAAGATATCACTTTCACAGATAGCCACAAATTTCAGTAGTGGATATTCAAATCCCTTTGCAATACTTCCTTGGATACAAAGAACTTCTCCCACCACCGCTTCACGAAAAGGATCCTCACTAAAAGCTGCTGCTAGTTCATACTCTCTTAAATTATCTGCTAATCGCTTTGCCTTTGTTTTGGAAGGGGATACTAGTATGATTCGATACTTTTCTTTGGTAAATCTCTTGATATCTTTTATCAAAGTTTCAAAGCTACTATTATAGGGCGATATATTTTTTGCACTGATATCATAACTTTCTTTGAACGGAAACAAACTACATCTATGCTCCATCATAGATAGGGCTAAGACATGAAATTTCTTTAATAGAGCACTCGTCTCTTGTGCGGTATAAAGTAACTCCGTTTGCTTTGGTAGTATATATCCTTTTTCTAAACGGTTCCCCATACTTTCCCTAAACTCTAGCTCTACTGCTTCTACATGCTGCACAATTCGATTCGGCTCTTCTAATACAACCATGGTTTTACTAGGATCTAAAAACCACAATAAACCATTAGTTTTTTCGTAGAAATACTTTAAATAACTATCCAAATTAGTCATAGATTCAAATAAGAACAAGTCCTCTTCTAGTGCCTTAATCTGGGTTTGTATCCTATGAGCCTCCTCTGTCTTAAATTCCTTACGAAACAAATCATATTGTAGTTTTGCCTCCTCTTGAATCTTTTTCATCCCGTGCTCTCTTGTATCTTGGTTCAAAATAAGCTCTACTGCTGGGAAAATGGAAACTTGACTTAGGTTTTGAATGGAACGCTGGGTTTCCACATCAAAGCTTCGAATAGATTCCATAGTATCGCCCCAAAATTCTATTCTAACTGGGTTGTCTTCTGTTAAATCAAAAATATCTACAATATCACCACGAATCGAAAATTGACCTGGCATTTCTACCTGAAATACCTTTTCATATCCTAAGGCCACTAGTCCTTTTGCCACTTCCGTTCTTGCAATATCTTCTCCCTTTTTAAAGCGCAAAATACTTTCTTCATAAATTTCTAGTGGTACCTGTGGTGCCATAAGAGCATCAAAGGTTGTCACAATGGTAATTGGTTTCTTTTGCAACAATCTCTTAATAATACGAATTCGCTCTTTGGTTTGTTGATTTCCATGGATATCTGCTTGGTAAAAAATTAAGTCCTTCGCTGGATAATAATACGTATTTCTATCATACCACTGATTTTGCTCGAAGATTTCTTTTGCATGTATTTCACTAAAAGTAATAATGACCTTATATTTATATTCCGCTCCTAGTCCATTACAAATATGCCACTTTTGTGCATCTACACAACCTGAAATAGAGATGTTTCCATTCCCATCCCTCAAATCTTGCTTTATTTTATTAAAATCTGCCAACTCATAGAGTGGTGATAACAGAGCTTGCATACTCTTCTTCCTTCCTACTATTAGATATACTCTCAGAAATCTAGAGACCTGGATTTTAGGGCTCTAGATTTTCCTTGGTGGACCCTGTCCCCCACTTTTTCATCATGAATCTCGGAATCTGTTTCTGAAATTCATTTAATTACATCGGTTCATTGCCACATCGATACCTTCTGATAAAATCAGTTCTATTGCTTTAATACTAAGATCTACTGACTGTTTCATCTCCTTTTGTTCTTCTGTGGTAAAATGTCCTAGAACATGATCTGCTAGATCCCATCCTCTTGGCTTTTCTCCCACTCCGACTTTGATTCGATAGAAGTTTTCATGCCCAATATGTGCAATCATACTTTTGATTCCATTATGTCCTCCCGCACTTCCTTTGATTCGAATCCTTAACTTGCCAGGCACTAAGGATATATCATCGTAAATCACTAGCATTTCTGAAGATTCCTCTACCTTGTAATAGCGAAGTGCTTCTATCACACTCTCCCCACTCAGATTCATAAAGGTTTGTGGTTTTAAGAGTACAACCTTTTCTCCTGCAATTACGCCTTTTCCCATGAGTGCTTTATGCTTTTTCTCTATCATACTAATATTATATTGTTCTGCTAAGGCATCTATCACCTCAAAACCAATATTATGTCTTGTATTATCATATTTTTTTCCTGGATTCCCAAGCCCTACTATAATAAACATTATTACCTCCAAATCATTGCATATACTCTAGAGTATCAACAAACTTGGTTTCTGTCAATTTGCATAAAAAAAAGTTCCAGAAAACTGGAACTTTTTAAGCCGAAACTAACCTCAGAAAGAAATTACCTGTTGTAATTCCAATAAATACTGCTTAAATATTCTCCTCTGATTCTTCTAGCATTCTCTCGTATGCATCTAAAATCAGATTTTGTAAGTCGCTACGTGTTTCAGTATTGATTGGATGAGCGATATCTCTGTATTCGCCATCTGCACTTTTCTTACTAGGCATAGCTATAAATAATCCTTTGTCTCCTTCAATAACCTTGATGTCATGAATTGCAAATGCATCATCAATAGTGATAGATACAACTGCTTTCATTTTCCCTTCAGCAGAAATTTTTCTTACACGTACATCTGTAATTTTCATATTAGTGATCTCCCTCACGTTGGCTAAATTTACCTTGCTTTTGTCGTTTTCCTAAACATGCGAATCATTGTCATTCATAATGAGTTTGATTTCGCCCTCTCCTATTAAAGTTGAGTTTGCTCTAATGGTGTCTCGGCTTTCCACTATGCAATTTTCTATGTGTGTATTGTCTCCAATATAAACATCATTCAAAATAATCGAATTTTTAATGGTTACATTATTCCCTATATAAACCTTCTTAAAGACTACTGAATTTTCGATTGTTCCATTAATAATACATCCACTAGACACTAAGCTATTGCTTACAGAGGAACCTGCATTGTACTTTGCAGGTGGTAAATCACTCACTTTAGTATGAATACGAGGATAAGTTTGGAAGAAATACTCTCTTACCTCTTTCTTTAAAAAGTCCTTATTTGTTTTAAAATAGCCCTCTACGCTAGAAATATTTGCCCAATAGTCTTTAATTTCATAACCACAAATATTTTTCACATCCTTAAAACGAATAATAACATCTCTTACAAAATCATGTCTTCCTTCTTTTGCACAATTCTCTAGAATCTCAATCAATTGTCTTCTTCTTAATATGTAAATACCACAAGAAACTAAACGGCTAGATGTTTCAATAGGCTTTTCCACAAAATTAGTAACCTTCCCATTGATATCAACATTAACGACTCCATAACGTTCCATATTCTCATCTTCTGGCATTTGCTTATATGCGATTGTGATATCAGCTTTCTTAGAAATATGATATTCTAACATTGCATTATAATCCATCTTATACACACAGTCTCCGGAAGCAATAATAACATATGGTTCATGGCTTTGTTTAATATTCCACATAGCTTGATTCATGGCATCTGCCGTTCCTCGGTACCAGCTTGAGTTTTCTGCTGTAATAACAGGAGTAAGTACAGATAATCCACCTTGCTTACGTCCAAAATCCCACCACTTAGATGAACTTAAATGGTTATTTAAACTTCTTGCATTATATTGTGTCAACACACAGACACTTTGTACTCCTGAATTTGTCATATTACTTAGAGAAAAATCGATGGCACGATAGCTTCCGCCAACAGGCATGGCACTAATTGCTCTATTCTGTGCTAAAACTCTCATTCGGTGGCTATTCCCACCTGCTAAAATAATTCCTAAAGCTCTCATGATTTATCCCCCGTCTTAATTAATGATTTGCCACTCATGAGACAACTATCTTCATAATCAGCGCTTGTTGTTGTACCAAAAATAACTGTATTCTTGCCAATGGTAATACCATCTGGCACGATACTTCTCTCACCAATGCAAGAAATTCCGTGACTATAAATATGTGGATGTGTTTCGTTTTCTACTTCTTCAAATTCTCCCATTTTCACATCATTTCCTACCACTACTTCTTCTGCGATAATTGCTTTATTTAATTGGCAATGATCCCCAATTTTAGTATGGTTCATAATAATAGAATCACGAACAACGGTTCCTTCTCCTATCGTAACTCCACAACCAATCACCGAGTTGTAGACCTCACCATAGATCTCAGTTCCCTCTCCTATAATGGTTTTCTCTATCTTGCTATCCCCTGATATGTACTGTGGTGGTAATAAATCATAATTGGTATATATTTTCCAATACTCTTCATAAAGGTTAAATTCAGGAACTAAATCAATTAATTCCATATTGGCTTCCCAATATGAATTTAAGGTTCCTACATCTTTCCAATATCCGGTAAATTCATAAGCATATAATGGTGCTTTTTTCTCATGTACATATGGAATCACGTGCATACCAAAATCTAAGTTTGCTTGATTTTCATTTGCAATCAGTGCTTCCTTTAATGTGCTCCAATTGAAGATATAAATACCCATAGAAGCTAAATTGCTTCTAGGATTTTCAGGCTTTTCTTCAAAATCTACGATCTGTCGATTTTCATCTGTAATCATAATTCCAAATCGGCTAGCTTCCTCCCAAGGAACTGGCATAACTGCAATACTTACTTCTGCGCCCTTTTCCTTATGGTAATCAAGCATTACCTCATAATCCATCTTATAAATATGGTCTCCGGATAGAATAATTACATATTCAGGATTAAAACTTTCCATATAATCGATGTTTTGATAAATAGCATTTGCAGTCCCTGTATACCATTCACTATTCTTGTTTTTCTCATATGGTGGTAATACACTTACTCCACCAACATTTTTGTCTAAGTCCCATGGTATCCCGATGCCTATGTGGCTGTTGAGTCTCAGTGGTTGATATTGTGTTAAAACTCCTACTGTATCCACGCCTGAATTGATACAGTTACTCAATGGAAAGTCAATAATGCGGTACTTTCCCCCAAATGATACTGCTGGTTTTGCAACTTTTGTTGTTAGTACTCCTAGACGGCTACCTTGTCCTCCTGCAAGTAACATAGCGATCATTTCCTTTTTTACCATAATGCCACCCCTTCTTGTCTTCTAGCTATTTTTCTGTGTTTGATAACTTGTCAAACATGTGTAAAAATTATAACATAAGAACTTGGAAAAGTGAATACAATTTTATAGATTTTACCTGCAATTGATAATCAATTCGAAATTTTTGTCTAGTTTGCACGATTTCGCAAATGTCTTTTTGTGTATTTACCACAAAATTTTCAATATATTAACGTGGTAAATTGCGAAACACCCTATTTTCTTATCCTTATAACTTCAACAGGTTCCGCCTTTCTTTATAGTCAGGCATAAATTTTTCTACTAATTGATAAAAATCTTTGGAATGGTTAGGCACAAGAAAATGTGCAAACTCATGTAACACTACATACTCAATACAGCGCCTATCCTTATGAATCAAATAGCGATTTAATACAATCTTCTTTTCACTAGGTATACAAACACCCCAACGACTCTTCCACTTCTTAATATCCCAAGTGGGAAAACAGATTCCTAAGGATTTAAAAAAGGGATAGATTTCCTGAATAATTTCTAAAAATACCTTTTCGCAAAGACGTAGATAATATTCTTCTAGCATTCTTTCATTTCTCTTAGCATGTTCGGGTTTTCTTGTAATCAACCGTAGAATATTCCCTTCTACAACGACCCCTTCTAACTCTCCCTGTTCTATCTGCAATTCTAAGGCTTTCCCTAACAAGTAAACGATTGAAGTCCCTTCTGTTTTTTCGATTTTCTTTTCTGCCTTCTCCTTAAAGTCCCAAATCATGTTCCACTTACTTTTAAGAAAACTCTCTATCACTTCTAAGCTAACATTAGGATGTGCCGACACGGATACCGTCCCATCCATCTTCACTCTTAAATTGATGTTTTTTACTTTTTTTCTAGTGAGCTGATACGGTAAACTAACCCCATCCATGACTAATATTCTATGCTCCATACTTTTCTCCTTTATCCCCATATTTCTCAAGTATACTAAATCTAATTAGCAATTACTAGCTCTTGACAAATGATGGGAAAACTATTATATTTATATCATGGTTAGTTGAATCTAACCTTTGAATCTATTTTTTTAACATTGAGTTAGTATTGACTAATAGAAAGATGAGGTATCCTTATGAGTATTGTAATTGTTGGTGGTAATGAATGTATGGAGCGTAGATATATAGATACTTGCAAAGAATATGGCTACAAAGCTAAGGTTTTCACAAAGATGAAAAGGGATGTGAAATGTAAATTTGGTTCCCCAGATCTTATTGTACTTTTCACCAATACTGTTTCACACAAATTGATTGCCTGTGCAAATTGTGAAGCCAAACGATGTAATGCAAAAGTTATGCGCTCTCACTCAAGTTCACTCTGTGCACTAAAAAGCATGCTAGAGACGGTATCCTAAAATCAATCTATCTTTCTATGATGATTCTTTTTTTCATCTTTTCTACATACGAAAAGGCGAGCTCTCTGAGCTCGCCTACATTCATTCCCCTTGGACACTTTTACTATCTTTTCCTTACGGGCAAGGTGTTGTAGTCGTACTAATTTGTACGTACTCCTCTTCCTTCCCTTCTGCCGCTACATATCCATAAAATTCAATATAATAGCTTTGACCTTGTGTTGCGTCATAAGACACTTCCTTTACATATGGATACTCTTGGTCATTGAACCCTAAACTCACCAAGGTAGAACCATCCAACTTACAGATTCTTAGGATACCACGAAATCCTGTGGTATATGGTGCACTCTGCATTATGATTCCAGCTATTAATTCTCGATCGGATGTAAATCCAACATTTAACGTTAACCCATATAAATTATCAAATTGCAAGTCTATCCCTGGTGCCACTGATCCTTCGCCACCATTTCCACTTCCTGCTTCTTCTGCGGATACACCATTACTTCCTGTAATACTTGGCATTACTAAGCATACTGCTATCATTACGATACATACTACATTCTTAAGTTTTCTCATCATACCTTCTCCTCATTTAGAATTCCTTCCATTATGTCTATCAAGACTTCTATCGGAACTCGACCTGTTATTTGACAGACAATATCTCCTTGTTCCCACACAATATAATATACCTCTTCATCTTCCATTAAGTATTTATTATATTCGATTCCCTGACTACTGTAACCAAAGCCCTCATGCATTCCTTCATGATCAATTTGCATCGTAATATTAACTTCTGAAACTTTAATATCTATTATTGTCTCTTCACTTCGGCAAGTGAAAAATTTTGCAAATTCTCCTTCATAGTCTAAAAACAGGCTATATCCTTCTGGCACATAACGAATCTGTTCCATCGTGAAATCTTCGATAGTTTCTATCTTGTTTGTTTCCGAATCAAAGTTCCCCTCTTTTAGTATAAAATTATCATCAAGCCATTCAAAGATAGGTATCTCGAATTCCGAAGAGTGAATATTAGAATCCGGCATAACATTTTGCCAAGACCAGATAAGCCCAACAACAAACACTGCAGCGCTTGCTCTTTTCACATGGCTTAGCCTGATGCGTTTCTTTTCAGCTTGTTCTGCCGCTTTTATAGCTTTTTCAATCTCCTTTCGCATTTTATCATGAAAACCCGGACGAAACTCTATTTTCTTTTCCCCTTCATTACACACAAAAATTTCATCTGTTTCCATTTCTTCTCTTACTATTCTAGTAAACTCTCTATTCACAAACATCTCTTCCTAAATCACCTTTCTTCGAAAAAAACGAAGCCTGTAATAATCCCAACATTATATATAACGATTGTCACCCTATTTTCGTTCCGTTTTTTTTAATATTTTTTTATTTTTTTATAATAAACTATATTTTTTATGTTTTTTCCCATTATAAATGTGCCTCTTATCAATAAATTTTAGAGATATCTTATATATTTATTTTATTTGTATTTTCCTTCTATAAGTTATATAATACAAATATAAAATAAATTTACAGGGGGTTCCTATGCATCAAATTGATTTTTCCAGACCGGAACATTTTTATTTTTGTGGCATTGGCGGCATTAGTATGTCAGGATTAGCAGAAGTTTTGCTTGATAAAGGATTCCAAATTTCTGGATCTGATATGCGATCCTCATCACTAACAGATTCTCTTGCAGCAAAGGGAATTAAAATCTACATTGGGCAGGTTGATACTAACATTTCAAAAGACATCGATTGTTTTGTTTATACCAGCGCCATTGGACAGGACAATCCAGAATATCAAAAGGCACTAGAATTCAATATTCCAATCCTATCTAGAGCCGAGCTATTGGGGCAAATGATGAAAAACTATAATTGGCCTATTGCTATTAGTGGCACCCATGGCAAGACAACTACAACTTCGATGCTTTCCGAGATTCTTCTAGCTGCGGATACGGATCCTACTCTCTCTATTGGTGGTATACTAACGTCGATAGGTGGGAATATTCGTATTGGTGGCCCAGAATATTTTGTTACAGAAGCATGTGAATATACCAATAGCTTTTTAAGTTTTTCTCCTAAAATTGGGGTGATTCTTAATATTGATGAAGATCACATGGACTTTTTCAAAGACATTCATGAAATTCGCGCCTCTTTCCGCAAGTTCGCGCAATTATTACCAGCAGATGGGCTTTTGATTATCAATGGGGATATTGATGACTACACTGAAATTACTAAAGACTTGAAATGCAAGGTCATTACTGTAGGTAGCAATTCTAGCAGTGACTACCATCCAATCCACACATCAATTAATAGCAAAGCAAAAGTTACAGCTGTTGTATCTGCACCGAATCAAGAAGAATTCAGATTACAACTTAATGTGCCTGGAATGTACAACTTCCACAATGCTTTAGCTGCACTAGCTCTTGCCGATTTTATTCAGATTGACCGTGAGATATCCTTAAAAGCACTTACTGCCTTTACAGGAAGCCAACGCCGTTTTGAATACAAAGGTGATTTAGCAGGAATCACAATTATTGATGATTATGCACACCATCCAACAGAAATCTTAGCAACCTTAGGCGCGGCTAGACAACATCCACATAACAATATTTGGTGTATTTTCCAGCCCCATACCTATACTAGAACCAAAGCATTTATGAGGGATTTTGCTCATGCACTCTCCATTGCAGATCGTATTGTACTAAGTGAGATTTATCCTGCGCGTGAAACGGATGATCTTGGCATTAGTTCTGAAGATTTGTTAACAGAACTTAAGAAGCTTGGCAAGGAATGCTACTATTTTAGCACTTTTCACGAAATAGAAAAATTTTTATTAGAAAATTGTATCCACGGTGATATGTTGATAACTATGGGGGCGGGGGATATATCCAAGGTCGGTGATACCTTACTTGGTATTTAATTGTCCACAAATCCACAGAAGCTAAAATCCATAAATCCACATAGTTGTCCACAAATCCACGGAATTTTGGCGCTTTGCATTCTCTTTTGGATATGCTATAATCACTCTACTATTGAGGAAATAAGGTGATTTTATGGGAACTATCAACGTACAACTTTTAACCATACCTAGCGCAACCATTGTACCAAATTCATTTATTGATGAAGACATGTTATCTGGTAATGAATTGCAGTTAAAGGTATATTTATATTTATTAAGACATGCCAACTGTGAGAATGCTATCAACGTCTCTCTTATGGCTGATCACTTCAATGAAACAGAGAAAGACATTCAGCGCGCCATACAATTTTGGGTGAAAAAGGGTCTCTTGAAATTAGGAGAGGTACAAGCTACTGACTCTTTAACGGAAGCAACAAAGCAAGTGGAGCTTAAGCAAGCAAAGCCAGTGAAAGCCGAGGATACAAAAGTTCCTTCTACTATCGCCCCACTTCCTGGGAATAAAGAGAAAGCTGCCTTGGACCTTGCAAAGGAAAGACCCCATTTTAGTAGGGATGAATTCGATACTTTAACTGCTTCAGATGCTTTTAATAATCTAAGCTTTTTAGCAGAAACCTATATAGCGAGAACCTTAACAAAAGCTGATTTGGAAAGTTTACTCTTTATTCGTGAATATTTAAAGTTTTCGGATGATCTCTTAGAGTATTTATTAGAATATTGCGCGGAACGCGGTAAGAAGAGTATGAAATACATAGAAGCTACTGCTCGTTCTTGGGCTAGCGATGGCATCCATTCTCCTGAACAAGCTAAGGAAAATGTGAGTAAGTATTCGAAGAAGATATACTCTATCATGAGTGCACTTGGCAAAAATGGAACTCCTGCTAGCAGTGAAGTCGACTATATCAATCGTTGGTATTCTGAGTATAGTTTTGAACCGGATGTCATTTTAGAAGCTTGTAAACGTACCGTACTTGCTACTGACAACAATCGTTTTGCCTATGCTGATAAAATATTACAATCTTGGCATGGACAAGGAATTCATCACAGCTCAGATATTCCGAAGGCTGATGCCAACTACCAAAAGAAAAACTATAACAATAATACAAGCAAACATGCTCCAGCCTATGTGCATAATAATCCATTCTTACAACATCAACAAGGTTCGGTAGACTATGCAGCGTTGGAGAAACAATTGCTTTAACTATGGAGGTTTCCATTGATCATCGATAACAACAAAATGCAAGCAATTTTGAACGAATATGATGGAGTAAGAGAACAGAACAGAAGAATCTTGGCCAAGCGTCATGAAGAAATTTCTGTGGCTCTACCTGAGTACTCGATGCTATCTAGGCAAATCGCTCAGTTGAGTGTAAGACATGCTAGCGGAGATACCAGTTTTGACTACAAGAAGGAGCTTTCCCTCTTAAAAGAGCAGAAACAAAGTATACTCACTAGTCATGGATATTCTTTGGATCATTTAGAACCTATTTTTACCTGTACGAAATGTAAAGATACTGGTTTTGTAAACAACAAACGCTGTACTTGCCTACAGAAAAAGATTACGGACCTTTTATACAATCAATCTGGAATTTGTTCTATGATTGAGAAAAACAATTTTAAACACTTATCATACGATTACTATGAAGGTGAATCCTTAGCTCTATTTCAGAAAGCCTTAGAAGCAAGTAAAGCTATGATATCCAACTTTCCAAAAGAAAAATCCAATATTCTATTCTATGGAACCGTTGGTTGTGGTAAATCTTTTTTATCTGGATGTATAGCAAAAGAGCTAATAGACAAGGCTTATAGTGTAGTGTATTTTAGTAGTATTGCTTTTTTTGACATACTTCACAAAAATACTCTTTACAACGGGGTCAATGAATTGTACAATTATGATTTGGTAATAATCGACGATTTAGGCTCTGAAATGACAAATAGTTTTGTCACTAGCGCTCTTTTTTCCTTTTTAACAGAGCGTAGCTTAAAAGGACAAGCTACCATAATTTCTACCAATTTAAACTTGGCAGAAATTAAAGATCGCTATTCAGATCGAATTGCATCTAGAATGATACAGAATTTTAAATTATGTAAACTGTCTGGCCCAGATATTAGAATACAAATGCAGCTAGACAAAAGAAAGTGAGGATTTTTACGTGTCTACTCGTGAAGAAAAAAGAAACTTAAATACAATTCCTGTTGGTACTTTAGGAATGATTCCTTTGCAAGGATGCAAAGAGCTAGGAGAAAAAGTTGACAAATATCTTGTTGCTTGGAGAACCGAAAGAGAAAGCGAGCACAAGGACAGCTTAGCTTTTAATGGCTATCAACGACCTACTTATGTACTCAATGCTAAGGTTCCACGTTTTGGTTCAGGAGAAGCGAAAGGTGTGATTTTAGAATCCGTTCGTGGACATGACTTATTCATTATGGCAGATGTGACCAACCATAGTTTGACCTATTCTCTTTTTGGTAAAGAAAATCACATGTCACCGGATGACCACTACCAAGATTTAAAGCGTATTATCGCTGCTGTTGGGGGTAAGGCTAGAAGAATTACCGTTATTATGCCTTTCTTATATGAAAGCCGCCAACACAAACGCACTACACGTGAATCTCTAGATTGTGCCATTGCTTTACAAGAACTAATCAAAATGGGCGTAGATAATATTATCACTTTCGATGCTCATGACCCTAGAGTACAAAATGCAATTCCACTACATGGATTTGAAACAGTACGTCCAGCATATCAATTTATCAAAGCTTTACTTAAAAATGTAAAGGGACTTCAAATTGATTCTGACCACATGATGGTGATTTCTCCTGATGAAGGTGGAATGGGTCGTGCTATTTATACTGCGAATGTACTTGGTTTAGATATGGGTATGTTCTATAAGAGAAGAGACTATACACGCATTGTTAATGGTCGTAATCCAATTATTGAACATGAATTCCTAGGATCAAGCGTAGAAGGAAAAGATATGATTATTATCGATGATATGATATCATCTGGTGATTCTATCCTCGATGTTGCAACACAATTAAAGGAGAGAAAGGCTAAGAGAGTCTTTGTTTTCTCAACCTTTGGTTTATTTACAAATGGCTTAGAAGCTTTTGATAAGGCATATGAAGATGGATTGATTGATAGAATTCTTACTACTAATTTGATTTATCAAACTCCAGAATTATTGAATAAAGAATGGTATATCAGCACTGACTTAAGTAAATACATTGCTTATTTGGTAGATACCCTAAATCATGATGCTTCTATTAGCGATCTATTAGATCCAGTAGAGAGAATCCAAAAAGTAGTATCACGCTATAACAACGATGAAATGATTCCATAAATCACAAAATAGAGGCAGCCTCGAAAACCGTGCATTCCTATGCACCTGATTTTCGAGGCTGCCTATCTCTATCTCATCCAATAACTCTCTCCTGCTAATAATTCTACATAGAAATACAAGCCACAACTTACATGCCACAGATAAACAATACCTGCCCCCCACTTAATCAGTCTATGTAGCCCTTTATTTTCCATTTCTAACCATTTACATGCACAAATAGTGAATAAGAAGAATAATGCGACACTATAGCCCCAAAGGAAGTTTCCATCTACTACGCGGTGACCACTTTCCACAATACATAAGGCTTGTAAAAACCCTAGAATCGCCATCAATACAACAAATAAATACATACGATCCCGAATAAGTTTTTTGGCTGTTCCAAGAACAATCAAAGTACAAAATAAAACGGAGCAAAGTACTGCTAACTTAGGAATTGCTGTATGCAAGGAAAAAGTCATCCAAGCTTGAATTTCAATTCCACTTCCCGTATCACTTCCAAAAAGTACCATATTCTGCCATAAAATCACAAGTCCTGAGGGTAAGAGTGCTGATCCAAACATAAATATTTGCTTAAATTTCACCCCATGTATTAAATCATATAATAAGAATATCCCCACTATTGGTGAAAAAACTAAAAGAAAACTAGGCTTAATACCTGTTGTAGTAGTTACTAGTAGCGAATAATATAGCCACTGTTTCCAAGTAAGTCCTTCTCTATACTTCTTTTCTAATTGCAGATAAGCTAGCACACTGAGTATTGCAAACAACTTCATCACTATATAGGTTGAATTATGCCAGATACTTCCTGATTGATAGCTTACATAGCGAAATTCTCCAATATAATCAATAAATATTGGCATGACAAAGTTCAAAGAAAGTGCAAGTAATAAATGTTCAAACTTCTTATCTTTTTTCCTTATATAAGAAATTAGCCGTTCTGTTGCATAAATACTCCCTACACTACAAATAGATAATAACAAAGCGATACCCACCGTACTGTGGCCTCCTAAATAATATAGGGCGTAGTAGGCATAGGCCGTAAAGCTATAAAACCATCCATCTTCAATTATCATACTAATATGCAGAGGCAAATCGGATTGAAACCGAATCACCTCTGCACTAAGATCTGCCACTGATTGATTATAATATAACCAAAGAGTAGAAATTCCATATACAACAATCAAAAGATGAAGCAAAATAATTCCATATTTTTGTTTCATTTGATTCCCTTAAACTACATCAATCTTAATCATATGCTCTTCTTTCAAAGCATCCCCCTTCGGAATCATAATCTTTAAAATATTATGACTAAATGCAGCCCGTATCCCGCTTCTAGATATTTCATTTCCGACGTAGATTCTCTTTTGATTCGTACCTGCATAGATTCTAATGTAGCCCTTTTCTTCATAAATACTAATTTGCTCTTTCTTGAAATCATGAAGTTCTAACTCGATTACATATAAATGCTCTCGCTCTTGAACCGTCCTACTATCCATGTCTTCTCCTTTCAGCTCCAAATAACATTTGAAGGTTGTAAAAACATTTCTTTGGTAATTTACCATTAGTATGACCAGTTTATTCAAAAACATTCTATTTTATAATCTTTGTTTAAAATCCTCATAATTAAATTCTTTCCAAAGTTTACATTCATCACCTTGTTTGATATAAATGCTTGGCAGAGGCATTCCGTTAAAGGTGTTATTTTTCACCATCGAATATATTGCCATATCTTCAAAAACAATACGATCCCCCGCTTCTAAGCTAGTTTCAAAAGAATATGTTCCTATAATATCCCCTGCTAGACAAGTGGGTCCACCAAAGGTATAGGTATTCGCTAATTCATAAGCTTCACCACTATTTTGTACTGGTGGCCTATATGGCATTTCTAAAACATCTGGCATATGGCAAGCAGCTGAAGTATCCAAAATAGCGATTGTATTTTCTTTATCCTGAATTTCAAGTACCGTAGAAACTAGAAAACCTGCATTCAAAGCTACTGCTTCTCCCGGCTCTACATACACTTGCAGTTCATATTTTTGTTTCATATGCAAAATACATTCTTCTAGTTGTGAAATATTATAATTTGGCCTTGTAATATGATGACCTCCACCAAAATTGATCCAAGACATATTACTTAAATAGCACCCAAATTTATCTTCTACTGCATCTAAGGTTATTTTCAAGTCATCAGAATCTTGCTGGCACAGAGTATGAAAGTGCAAACCATCTAATAGTTCAAGTAACTCAGGATTTTTCTCTAATCCCGACTTAAATTCTACCAAACTAGTCCCCAAACGGCTCCCCGGTGCACAAGGGTCATAAATAGCATGGCCCTCTTGTGTGGATTTCTCTGGATTTACTCTAAGCCCTACTTGTAATCCTGCTGATTTTGCTCTAGCACCAAACAATTCAAGTTGCCTCATAGAATTAAAGACAATATGGTCACAAACACTTAAGATCTCTCCCATATCCTTTTCTTGAAATGCTGGAGAAAAAATATGATTTTCCATATGCTCTGGCATTTCCTCATGGCAAAGCTTCGCCTCAAAAATCCCACTGGCAGTGGCACCATCTAGGTACTGAGCAATCAATGGATATAATCCATAATTGCTAAACGCCTTTTGTGCCAAAATAATCTTGCAGCCCGTATGCTCTCTTACTGCGCTTAATACTTCAAGATTTTTCTGTATTAAATCCGCATCGATGATATAGCATGGAGTCTGTACTTGTTCAAAAGCCTTCATATTACTCTACCAAAGTAGGATTCTCACAAACTACCCATGGTAATCCCCACTCGTTTAATGCTTCCATAAATGGATCTGGATCAAGCTCTTCTAAGTTAAATACTCCTGCCTTTTTCCATGTTCCATTCATCACTAACATAGCACCTATCATAGCCGGTACACCAGTTGTGTAAGAGATAGCTTGTGAACCTACTTCTTTGTAACACTCTTCATGATCACAGATATTATAAATATAAATCGACTTTTCTACACCATCTTTGATTCCAGTAAAGATACAACCAATATTTGTTTTTCCTTTTGTTCTAGGTCCTAGAGATGCTGGATCTGGTAACATAGCCTTCAAAAATTGAATAGGTACTATTTCTTGTCCATTAAAATCGATTGGTGCAGTTCCTAATAATCCTACATTTTCTAAACATTTCATATGTGTCAAATAGCTTTGTCCAAAAGTCATAAAGAAACGAATTCTCTTTACTCCAGGAATATTTTGTGCTAAAGACTCAATTTCTTCATGGTGCAATAAATACATATCTTTCATTCCTACACCATCAAAATTGTATTCTCTTTTAATTTCCATTGGATGAGTCTCTACCCAAGCACCGTTTTCCCAATAAGAACCATTCGCTGATACTTCTCTTAGGTTAATTTCTGGATTGAAATTGGTAGCAAATGGATATCCATGATCTCCACCATTACAATCCAAAATATCTATATAATGAATTTCATCAAAATAATGCTTTAAGGCATAAGCAGAAAATACACTAGTTACACCTGGGTCAAATCCACTTCCAAGAAGCGCCATGAGCCCTGCTTTTTCAAATTTTTCTTTATATGCCCACTGCCATGAATAATCAAAATATGCTGTAAATCCTTCTTTTTCACAACGTGCTTCGTAAATAGCTCTCCACTCTTTATCTTCGGTATCTTCTGCTTCATAGTTCGCTGTATCTACATAGTGCACACCGGTTTCTAAACATGCATCCATAATCGCTAGATCTTGATAAGGAAGTGCCAAATTTAATACAACTTCTGGCTTAACTTTGTTGATCAAAGCAACCACTTCTTCTACTTTATCAGCGTCCACTTGTTCTGTTGTTATTTTTGCACTTGTCTTGGTTTCTAAAACACTCTTCAAATCCTCACATTTACTTACTGTTCTACTTGCAATGCAAATTTCATCAAATACAGATGCATTCATTGCACATTTTGTGATTGCTACTCCTGCAACTCCACCACAACCAATTACTAATAATTTACCCATTCTCTATTCCTTTCTATCCATAACACTATACTTCTAAGGATAATAAAAATTCTCGCACTACTTTACATGCTACTGCTGTGGAAACTCCACTTAAATCATAAGAAGGACTAAGCTCATTAACGTCACAACCTACAATTTTACTTTCTTTACAAACTACCCTAATTGCTTCAATCAATTCTAAGAAACTAACTCCGCCTGCTTCTGGAGTTCCTGTTCCTGGAAAGATAGAAGGATCTAACACATCTAAATCTATCGTAAAATAGATTGGTTTTCCTTTTAAAGAATTTACTACCTCAGCCAAACCTTGAAAATCAAATTTACGCATAGTAGTATGCCCTTCTTTTGCCCAATAAAACTCTGATTTTTCTCCAGATCGAATTCCAAATTGAAAAATCCTTCCATCCCCTACAATATCATGACATCTTCTAATCACGCAAGCATGAGATAAGGGTGCTTCTAGATACTCATCTCGCAAATCAGCATGTGCATCAAAGTGAATGATATGTACTTCGGGATACTCTTTTGCTATTTCTTCGAAAGCCCCTAAGCTAACCAAGTGCTCTCCACCAATCATAAAAGGGATCTTTCCATCTTCTAAAATCGTCCTAGTTCTTTCAGCAATTTGATCCAATGCTTTTCTTGCATTTCCAAAGCATAATTCAATATCCCCACTATCAAAAACTTTTGCATCTTCTAGATCTTTATCTAAATAAGGACTGTAGGTCTCTAATCCAAAAGACTCTCCACGAATTGCTTTACTAGCAAATCTTGTTCCTGGTCGATTTGAGGTAGTTGAATCAAAAGGTGCACCAAACAACACCACTTTCGCTTCCTCATATTCACAATCACAAGCAATAAATGTTTCTATATTTTTATTTAACATAATTTCTCTTTCTATCCTTAATCTGGAATATTTTCTACATCTTCTAGCATTTTCTCAACATATGCAGGAAGTGCAAAACACCCCTTATGAAGATTTGTAGTATAGTATCTAGTTTCAATCCCTAAACTTTTCCAATTTCTCACACTAAGGTCATTCACAGGATGATAACTTTTAGATGCATAGCCAAACAACCAATACCCTGATGGATAAGATGGAATATGTGCTTGGTATACTCTAGAAATCGGAAAGTTCTCTAAAATACGCTTATGAGCCTTTTGTGTCTCAATTCTATCATCTTCATAAAATGGACTTTGATGCTGATTCACCATAATTCCATCTTCTTTTAAAGCTTTATAGCAGCTTCCATAAAACTCTCTAGAAAGCAAACTTTCTCCTGGGCCGTAGAATCCTGCAGAGTCTACGATAATTACATCGTATTCGTTTTCAATATGTCGTATAAAACGTAAGCAATTATCCGAGATGATACTAACTCTCTCATCTTCTAAGCCACAGGCTGTAAATGGCAAATACTTTTTACTAGCCTCCACAACACCCTCGTTTACTTCTACCATATCAATTCTCTCAATATTTGGATATTTTAATAGTTCTCGTACTACTCCTCCATCTCCAGCACCAAAAACTAGGATTTTTCTTGGATCTGGATGTACTGCCATCGGAATATGAGTCAACATTTCATGGTAAATAAACTCATCTCTTTCTGTTAAAATAATATAACCATCTACGGTCAAAAACCTTCCAAATTCTGGAGATTCAAAAATATCCAATCGGATATAATCATTTTCTTCACTGTATAAATGCTTATCCACACGAATCGATAATTTGGCGCCTGGTGAATGCATTTCACTAAACCAAAAGTCCATACTGACCTCCTACTTAATTACATTTAATCTCTCTATCTTTTCATCCTCAGGACCAGTAATAGAGCAGCCTTTACTTTTTGCATACATAATATAGTCAATAATCTCTTGGGTAATTCTCTCACCTGGCGCTAAAATTGGTATCCCGGGTGGATAACACATAACAAACTCTGTACAAATCCTTCCATCTGTTTGCTCAATCGGAATCATTTCTTCCTTTGCTGCATAAAAGGCTTCTTGTGGAGTCATTACCACGGTCGGATTGATATATTCGTGGTCAAACATCCCAGTCTTATCCTTACGGTAACGTCTACGAATATCATAAAGGGCGCTTAATAGTCGCTCTGTTTCTCTCATTCTATCTCCAATAGAGATATAGGCTAGGATATTTCCAATATCCCCTAATTCTACTTGTATATCGTATTCATCTCGAAGTAAGTCATAAACTTCAATACCAGCCAAGCCCAAATCTAAAGTAAACACAGTTACTTTCGTGGTATCAAAATCATAAATACTATCGCCATTGATCAATTCCTCACCATAGGCATAATAGCCACCGATTTTATTAATTTCGGTTCTTGCATATGCTGCAATCTTTTCTACTTCAGCAAGAGCTTCTCTTCCCTTTAGTGCTAAGTTTCTTCTTGAAATATCCAAACTAGCTAGCAAGAGATAAGATGCACTGGTGGTTTGAGTTAAGTTAATCACCTGTCTTACATAACCAGGGCTTACATTTTCACCCGTTAAAAGAAAGGAACTTTGAGTTAAACTTCCCCCAGATTTATGCATACTAATAGAGGCCATATCGGCTCCAGCTGCCATAGCAGAAATTGGCATATCATCACCAAAGTAAAAATGTGTTCCATGAGCCTCATCTACTAAGACTAACATATTATTAGTATGTGCCACTTCTACAATTTTCTTTAAATTTGAGCAGATACCATAATAGGTTGGATTATTTACCAAGATAGCTACTGCATCTGGATTTTCTTCAATCGCCTTTTCGATCTGTGAAATTTTCATACCTAAGGCAATACCTAATTTCTTATCCATATCTGGATTTACATAGATTGGAATCGCTCCATTGATTACTAGAGCATTGATTACACTTCTATGTACATTTCTAGGCAAAATAATCTTGTCGCCCTTCTTACATGCAGTCAACACCATAGTCTGCACGGATGAGGTAGTTCCTCCAACCATCAGAAAAGCATGGGCTGCTCCAAAAGCTTCTGCTGCTAACTCTTCTGCCTCTTTAATAACAGAAGTAGGATGACACAAATTGTCCAATGGTTTCATGGAGTTTACGTCTAACTCTACACATTGTTTCCCTAATAATTTTACTAATTCAGGATTACCCCTTCCCCTTTTGTGACCAGGTACATCAAAAGGTACTACTCTATTTTTTCTAAATTCTTCCAAAGCCTCATATATAGGTGCACGATCTTGTCTTGACATTTTTTCCTCCATTTCGAAGCATTCATATTCATAAATTTGCACTGCCTTTTGTTACATGTAGTTTTATACACAAAAAAAGCAAGAACGTCCATCGTCCTTGCATTACAATCACCAATCTCCTCACTTATGTTCGGTATATAGAGTCTATATAGCAAATATTACTTTTACCACTCTTATTGATTGTTTTACAAGTTAGATTTGTCGTTTGACATGGTTTATAGTAACCAACTTAAAAAACAGAGCATATACTCAATCAATAGTACAGCAATTTCTTGCTGTATTCGGCAGTTGACCCGGCTGTCCGTATGGCCATTCCCGTAATCGGTGGTCTAATCAATATTTACCTGGAAGACTTCTCATTTGATTGTGTTCCATTTAAAAATGCCCAGAGCCGGAATCGAACCAGCGACACGTGGATTTTCAGTCCACTGCTCTACCGACTGA